>JAOZKP010000025.1:10651-17139 GCA_029935295.1 bacterium
CACTGATTTTTTTGAGTGAGCTGCGCGGAAATTCTGTTAAATCTTCACGAATATCATCCGGGTAGGTGATGGACAGGGTATCTTTTAACTCTTTTTGCGTCCAGGCCCGGGGGTCATTAAGTTTAGCCCAGGAGTTGATTTTGCCAATTGTGGGAGCAAAAAACTCTTGTGCCACCTTTTCGAATAGGCCTAAATTTGAATTTGAGCCGATGTAGTTTTTGCGATAGGCAATTTCAATTATTTGTTCACGTGGATGAACAAAAATTTTGCTTTTTTTACTCAAAATTCCGGGGTCATTTTCAAGCTTGAAGCCAGAATAGATATCGGGTAGCCGAGATATCTTTTTAATTTCTGTGCCCGGTAACCATTTAGTGCAATGATCCAATATGGTAAAATCTGTTGCTCCCTTGACTAGCCCTGCAATTAAAGGCGAAAGGCAAAGTTTGACCAGCTCAGGATGTTTTTTGTTTTTGAATTCAGGGTTTCCGATCCGATCAAAATCCCAATTGCCATTTTCCACCAGCAGATTTACGATTTCCTTTTCAGCCTGATCAAGTATATACTTGTCATAGCCCCAGGCTCCGAGATCATAAATGGTAAAAAAAACGGCTAGATGAGGTGAGACAAGGCTGCAAAGATCTTTGATTACAGATAGCGTGAGATTTTTCATAGCCTTATCGTCAAGGGCTATGTTACCTCCGGAAAGAGATGCAATATTGGCAAGCGTGCCGGTCGGGATCGGCCATTGAAAGCCTTGGCGGATACTGCCAAAAGTTCGAAACAGGTCGGCATAATCAACCAGACCGATATAGAGAGCCAGGCTTTCAGCCTGCATGGCTTTAATTTCGGCAGTAGTCAGTGTTGATGATTTTCCTCCATACATCGATTGCAGGTTGATAAACAGTTTTTTGCCATCTTTGCCGTCGTTCCATAACGAATACCCTTTCAATGCAGATTTAAAGGTCAGTAAGCCCAGGCTGAGTCCGCGCTGCATGATTGAGGGGGGGATTGTGCGATAAACCATGTTGCCATTTTTATCTTTATATTTGACCTCAATCGGTTTGCCTTGACCAAAAACTTTATGCAGGAGTTGAATGTATTTGACCCCTTCGGACGGATTACCCTCAAAATAGTCCAAAGTATTATCGACCAGTTTTCCTTGATCCCAGCCGAAGAAATCATTCATGCCTCTGAGAATCATCAAATCACTACTAACTTCTTTATCACTCTTGATACGAGTTTTACAGCTTACTCCACCTCTATCCCAGACCCAGTCATCAACCGTAAACTCATTTTTTGCGACTCGCAATAAAAGGGTGTCCAGTGTTATATTTCTTTTGTTGTAGAGACCTTGATCCAGTAACTCGCCCATATTGTCACGCATTGCCTGAAAAGAATCCGCCATTTTACGCATGTCGGTGGCCGCAAAATCTACTTCGTTAATACATTTTTTAAGCTCTGTGACAACCATGCCGTGCATGATTTCATTCGAGTTTATTGACTGACGATCAGTAGGGGTGCCTTTCTTTATGGAATCATCTGCTTTACGTAAAAGTTGTGTCTGTAGATCCGGGTCAATATTTGAGTAAGCCAGGGCCAGGTTGGCTTTGATTTTTTTTATCTCATCATCGGTTTCGACCCTTTTACAGAAGTTTACGAACTCCTCTTCAGAACCGTTAGCGGGTTTAAGATCTCTAAAGCGAGTAAGAAGTTTTTCAATATGTAAATCGTGGCAGTCGAGCACCATCTTGCGACAGAAACTATCTAAAGCTGATTTTATTTTTTGGGCTCCTCCGTTAGCCTTGATTATGTTTTGAGGATTATCTATTGAACCCGGTCGATAAATCGCATTTGCGGCGTTACGTAAATTGTCCAGTGAATTGCCGGCAACTTCGGGCAGTTCGATGCCTAGAGCTTCATAGCCGGCAATCATGCGCAAGGAATATTTGGCCAGGCTGTGCAAATCTCCCTGGTGAACCTGAAAAATCATGCGTTGGTTGTTAGCTATCCAGACATGAAGGTCGCCGACACCAATAAAACTCGGTAGAGCCCGAGGGTTTCGGGGGTTGTCTGAGTCAGAAAATTCTTTATATTTTTTAGTCGAGCCTGTCGGGTTTTCAACATCCAGAGTTACGATGCCTTTTTGATCAGCCCATTGCCGAAGCTGCTCTTCGGCAAAAAGGCCATTGTATTTTTCCGGGTTACTGTTGATGAAGGCTTGAAGTTTTTCTGGTAATCGAAGGGGATGGTTTCCGAGTTGGCCGGAGTCTTTTAAGACGATAAAAGTTTGCAACGGTGAAAGGAACTCAATCATCACCTGTTCAGGATCGAGTCCTTTCTCGTAACCAAAACTTTTGCTTACTTCAATGAAAGCCAGAGCCGCCTTTTTACCATTGATATCTTCGGCCGCCATGGGATTATTGGCCAGGTCGCTACGGGGAGCAACATGGGTTATATCATCATCGCTTTTAAACTGAATGGCTTTATTCAGCTCGGGCATATGGTCAAGGTCTCTGGTTTTGGTCCAGTCCAGCCATGCTTGATAGCGCGCTCCGGATGAACCGGCCCGGATCAGGTGGTCGATTGAGCTTTTTCCCAAACGCTTACTGGTTTGCAGAGCTAATTCATATTTGGCTGCATCGAGGCTCTGGAAAACCTGATGGTCATGATCAAACAGGGCCTGACGCTGTCCATCGTTGAGGTTGGCGGCAATGGTTTTGAAGTATTCCAGAGTGCCAATCGCATTAGCCATATTTGGATTTTTTTGAAAGTTTGTCAAAGCTTGGCCAAGATCTGCGGCCGTTGGTTTGCCCAGCTTGTCAGTGATGCCGGTATCTGTCAAAGTTTTTTCCCAGGAGGTTCTGGGGTCACTATCTGTTCTGGCTGTGATGGGAGTGAAAATGATCGGTTGCAGCAAGGTGTTTGCAGCGGAGTAAGCCGGGGCGGCTAAAAGGCAAATAGTACTGGATGTGAAAATAAGATAAAAGAGGATGTAATGCAGAATCGGAGCTCTTTTTGTTCTCCAGAGAATATTATTCATGGATTGACTCCTTATGTCTGAGCATTACATATTACAGGCTGTATCGATTTGTTAAGAGCTCTCCAGAGTCGGGAAGTAATGGTCTCCCGACTCTGGTAGATTGTGGGCGGGGTAAGTGGTTTGTTACTGGTTTTGAAAGGGACTGGCTGGTTGCCCCTGACCGGCAGGCAGGGCTTGGGCTGCCGGTTGGTTGTTTGATATCCCCTGTTCCGGGGGCGGAGCCGCGTTGTTTCCCTGATTGGGTTGCACGTTGCCGATGGTTCCCTGACCGGAAGGCCAACTGGCCGGAGCTGCACCCTGATCATCAACACCGCCGCCGCCCGGTTGCACACCATAACTGCCTTCCATCTTACTGCTCAGCATCTTTTCCCAGACAATAATCCCGGTACGGGCATCGACAACCCGAAATTGATACTGAAAATAGCTCATACCCTCTTCCGGACGGTTGGCATGGCGTTCATTAATCTGGTAGATAATTCCCCGCAGGAAATAATCGGCGGCCGCAACCTTGGATTTAACCGTGGCTTCCTGCATCATCTCGACTTTGTGAACCTGCTCAATATTTTTATCCCCCTCGTGTTTGCCGTAGGAGCCACTCAAGCTCCCACCGTCAAATTCCCGCTCACGAATCCGGTCAACCGTACGGGTTTCAACCATGGAATCGGTCATCGAAACCTGAATTTCGCCAGAATTCTGCCGGGCTTTCTCAACGATAATATCGCGATAGGAGGCATCATCCCGAAAAAGAATCAGACCACGAGAATATTCAATCAGTTTAGCCCGGATAGTTTCCTGGAAAATACTTTCATCAATATCGATTTCAGACTTATTCTCAAGCTTTCGAACAGTAACTACCGGCGGACGTGAAGCGTGAGTGACAAATGACTGAATCACCAGGTTCCGGGCCAGAACATCGCAAACCCGGCGAAACTGCTGTACCGTAATCGTATCCGCATAGACCTCTAAAGGCAGGGCTGTAATTTGACGAACCTGATTATAAGTCGGCCGATCTAACATTTTCTGGGTTTTAAGATTGGCTTCAGCTCTTTTTTCGGGAGCTGTCTGACAACCCGCTGACAACAATAATAAAATTATACCACAGAGAAATAAATTAAATAGTTTGCGCATAATCAATTCTCCAATTTATGCAACAGAGTCCGAGCAGCTTCTCCGGCAGCCTGGCGGGCTTCCTGGTGACGCCCGGAAGCTACGGCCTTGACTTTACCGTTGACCGTGTAAACGGCTCGCAGAAAGACTGTTGTTTTACCTGATTTTTCACTAAAACTAACTACTCCCTTAACCACATAGCGGATGCCACGGCTCGCCAGGTCAGGCCGGGGCGAATCATTTTTATAGCGCTCTTCGGGAGCATCGACAAGGGTGAGATCGTGATTTGCGGTAAATTCATGGGCAATGGTTTCACGCAGGCTCTGACTGGCGTTAAAATCTCCGGTACCGGCATTCTCGTTCGTCAGAGGCCCCAAAACTAGGGAAAGCTGACTTGACCCATCGATTTCAGCTGGAGCGGCAAGCGACTGCTGATCAAGATTAGGCGGAGTAACCACTGAATTCAAGGCTCCGCCGTAGCGCAGAGAGGTTTCGCGAAGTTTCGCATCGGGAATCTGCGAGTCGTCTCCAACCGGCTGAAAAAGTTTAGGATGGGACCCGACAGGTTTTTCTGCCGGAGGTGGCGGTGGAGTCGGATTATCAATAAATTGACATCCTGGCATCAAGATCAATAAAAGCATCAAACTCCGAACCAGTATATTCCTCATCAACTATTTCCCTCCATGTTTTCGGTAACAACAGACAATGATTTTTACAATTACTTGAGAAGTTGAATCGCCCTGATTGTCTGCTTAAAGCCGGCTGCCGCCTGAGTCGCCTGGGTCGCCTGCTGAAAAGTTTGGCCCATGGCTCCAATCGTATTATTAAACTTATTTATGCCGGCAACTGTGGGATCAACCGGCGCCCGAACAACACCTTGCCCTTGAGGTTGGGCGCCAACCGGCGCTCCTGCTGCCGCCATTTTCTTGGCTTCAGCTTCACGCTTGGCCCGCTCTTCAGCAGCTTTTTTTTCTTCCGCTTCACGCACAAAGCCCAATTTTTTGGTTTTCTTCAAATCAGTTCGGGGTGAAGTTTTGACGATAACGGAAAAATTGGCAACATCAGGCCGGATACTGTTGGATTTGATAGTTTTAATTATCTGCCGAGGAAACAGGGTGGTCTCCCAGTCAGACTCTTCAATACGGTCATTATTGCTATCATAATAGACCATTTTCCAGTCAACCCATTCATCCTGCTCAAGATTAGCATTGTAAAGGTTAAACGTAATCTTTACCTGACCTGAAGGAAAGCGCTGCTGACGATGGTTGACATAAAACAAAACCTCAGTAACACGTTGATCCATAGCCAGAATTGGCGCTATATATTGTTCCGGCAGCGGTTTTGCAGAAACTTTATCGAGGGTATAAGGAACTTTCAAAGAAACGGGGGCAGGTTCAGGGGCCGAAGTGGGAATACAGGAGACCAGCAGAAAAGCCAGGCTTAAAAGCAGGATAAATCTTGGCATTGGAATCCTCCCTAGCAATTACAGGTTGTAAACATTCAGCTTGTCGTCATAAAGCTATAAAAAATAGCTCCAAACATTGCTTCGCCCTCATTAATGGGGTCAAAGCTAAAGCAATGACCCCGCTCTGCGGAAGCTGGAAATAACAAACCGAATATCTACTACAGATTAAGCATCAGCCAGCTTTTGGAGCCGCTTGCATTGCACCATCATCGATAAAACCGGTCTCTGTGAGTTTGATAATTTTGTCCCGTATCGTTCTAAAATCCGGATCATCGGCTTTAACTTTGGCTTTTATACAATACAGAAATCCCTGGGCAAGCTTCTGCAGGGCTTTATCATTCTCGTGCCGACTTAAAAAATAATTTGCATCCTGCAAAAAATTACTCTCTCTCTTATCAAACTGCTTACTGATAACCCCGGCAATCTGCTTAATCACTTTATTGCGTAGTTTCTCGCGGATCTCTGTATTGGAAGGCAGGTCAAGCGGATCACTCTCAACATTGGCCAATTGAACTTCGTCCTGAAAATCATCACTGACAGAGTAGTTTGCATTAAACTCCTGAGCATATGTGACCGATCCTTTAGTGGTATCAAAAATACGCAGGGAAACACTGGTAAAACCTTTCAGTCTAACGGTTCCTTTTTTGTAGGTAAAGTTCTGATAAGTCGGCATGACTAAAAGTTTACGGGGCTGCGGCGTGCCTTCCCGCGAAGTAAGCGGGAGTCTCAACCAGGCTTCATATTCGGGGTTGGAAATGGTTTTTTCTCCGGTTTTTGCCTTAACCGTAACCAGATGTTCGCTCTCCTGCCGGTCAATATTCAGAAGTGAAATATTGCCGGTGATAATCATATCGACATTAAGCAGGTTGCCGACTT
>JAOZKP010000190.1:0-2675 GCA_029935295.1 bacterium
AATCGTGGGTTACTTTCGGGTTGTTGCAGCCGACAATGCCGACGACCCCTTTAATTGCGCCGCTTTTAATTGCATCAAGCAGCGGTTCCGGCGTGCCGCCTAAAGCTTCTAAAATAGCCTCGACCGAAAAACCGACCAGCGCCCGGTTGGTAACCGCTGGAATATAGATTTTTTCGGGTTTGCGATTACTGAAGTTTTCGATTGCCATTGTGACTATTTTTTCAGCGCAGAGATTGGCCTTATTCTCTTCGAACTGGATATGGGTTGAGCCGGGAAATGCGGCCTGATCGCTGGTAGCAACAAAGTGGGTGTGAAAACATTGACTGAGTTCAGCCAAGGCCGGGAAAATACACTGGACATCGACGCAGATCAATTCAACTGCGCCGGTGATAATGGCTAACTCCTGCTGGAGTTCGTTGCCGGCGATCGGGACGCCGTGACGCATCAGGATTTCGTTGCCGGAGCAGCACATACCGACGATATTGACCCCCTTGGCTCCCTGTTTTTGGGCCAGCTGTGCCATCTTGTCACTGGTAGCAATCTCGACGATTTTTTCTGAAAGTACCGGTTCATGGCCGTGGATAACGATGTTGACCTGTTCTTTGTCAATAACGCCCAGGTTAGCGTTGGCTTCCCTGATTTTAGGCGTGCCAAAGATGACATCCTGAATCTCGGTGGCAATCAGGGAGCCGCCCCAGCCATCGCCAATTGCGGCTCTGACGCCCTGAGCGATCAGTGAGAGCGGGCCGTGATCGACGCCGAAATGGGTGCGGTGCATAATATCAACAATTTCGCGGTCAATGCCGCGCGGGAGAATGCCGATGGTTTTTTCACTCATAGAACTTAAGTTATCAGCGATCTTTTGCCAGCGTTCAAGGCGTTTTTTCGGGGCGTAGGCTTTGACAAAGGCCAGGGTCTCTTCATCCTGTTTGCCGAAATCATTGAGGGCGATGTCAGCGACTGCCAGGGCGAGTTCTTTAATGTCACAATCTTCAGGAGAAAGGCCCAGTCTTGCAGCTATGGCCTTAAGTTTTTCGGGGTCGGTGATCCGGTATTCTTGATTATGACCTTCGGCAATCTCCTTTAAAAGAAGGGCCGGGCGGCGGCCGTGATCGGAGTGGGCGGCGGCGCCGCCGGCAATCATCCGTATCAGGTGGCGGGCGACGATAGTGTCGGCGGTCGCGCCGCAGGCGCCTTTCTGGGCACCTTCACCAAACGGATCAATCCGGCAGGGGCCCATCATGCAGATGCGACAGCAGAGGCCGAGTTCACCGAAACCACATTGGGGCTGCTGTTTTTCGAGGCGGTTCCAGACGGTTTCAATATCCTGGTCAGCGGCCAACTGTAAAATCTCCTGACTTGCCGGGTCAACGCTTTTGGCTTTGGTGGCTTCACTTATTTTCATGGTAATTTCTCCCTTAAAAGTTTTTCTTTTTTCTCATAGAGAACATCTCTTGCCTGATTTTATTGACCTCTTCTACTCTCTGTGTCCTCTAGTGAGCGTAAGCGAACGAGTGGTGAAAAAATATTTGGTAGTTACGGTGATGTTTGCTGCAACTGGGCTAAAACAGCCTGGCGTTTTTCCCGTCCGGCTTCGCTGATTTCCTGATAGGTAAGGGCTGCGGTCGGACAGGCGGTGACACAGGCCGGGGTCTCCAGATCGGGACAGCGGTCACATTTAATAATCCGTCTTTGTTTATGTTCCTGATTGATAATGCCGAACGGGCAGACCATAATGCACATCCAGCAGCCGACGCAGAGATCAGAATTGCAGACAACTACATCTCTTTCATCCCGGTGCAAGGCGCCGGTGAGGCAGGCATTAAGACAGGGCGCATCTTCGCAGTTGCGGCACTGCAGCGGGAGGGAAGTCTTTCCGTCGCCGGCAACATGAACCCGGTATTGTGGGCGGGGTTCTTCGCTGATACTTGTGAGCAGGTTTTTACTGGTTGAGTGGGCTACGGCACAGGCGAGTTCACAGCTGCGGCAGCCAAGACAACGTTCCGGTCGAATCAGCAGCTCTTTCATAGAAAATCTCCTTAATGTTCGGTTGAACAATATTAGTGATTTATGGTGTTATTTCTCCAGAGTTTGGGCGCAGGTGATGCACATTGGCGTGGTTGGGTCAAAATTAAGCCGGCGTGCATCGATATCTTCACCGCAACGGGGACAGATGCCGAAATCACCACTTGCAATTCTCTGGAGGGCAGATTTTACACGTTGTAGTTTGAGTTCCTGCCGGCGCCGGCTCTCAAGCGCTATCGCCTGGGCCTGAAGGGCACCCATACGGGAGAGCCGTCCGACACTGGATTGATCAAGCGTGACGGTCCTGGCGCCTTTCTCGCCCGCTTTGAGGCTGGTGAGAAGTTCGTTTTGAAGATCGAGAAGTTGTTGTTTGTAGGATTTCATACAGATTTTTGCGTACCTCAAGGCAGGAGGTTTAGACTTTGTAACAGATTGTATCTGCCACTATATTGCATCTTGATGGGAAACGCAAATGTCAATTATGACCCCGATCGAGAAAGTGGGGTTGACACCCAAATAGGGACGCTTGTGCCCGACAGGGTGCAGTGACATTCTGGTGTAAAGAAAAAAGTTCGTGACTATTCAGCTACCAATCACAAGTTGTCAAGATTTGGGGTCATTGCTGGTACAAGGTGCGCCAGCACCGCCAG
>JAOZKP010000190.1:2775-5644 GCA_029935295.1 bacterium
TATCTCCCGGCAAATTATTTTGTTTATTAACGGTATGAACAGCATAATTGGATATAATTTGTCAACTTTTAGAGGATAGTTATAAATAAAGCTTGAATTTTTCTATCTCATTTGTTATCAGGATCAACTCTTTAATTGCCGGGCTGATTGCAGGTTGTGAGCTTGTGTCCGGCGGCATAGTTTTTTGGAACTCTTCAAGTTGAGAGTGGAATATTCAATATGAGTAAAAAAGATAAAGTGTTTACTGTAAAGGTGCGCCGTGATTTTTGTAAAGGTTGCGGACTCTGTATTGAGTTTTGTAAAAAAGAAGTGTTGGCAGCTTCACCGAAACTCAATCGAATGGGGTATAATCCGGCCGAGGCGGTCAATTCTAAGGCATGTATCGGTTGTATGATGTGTACGCAGATATGCCCTGATCTGGCGATAGAGGTGTATAGTGAATAAGGTTTTTATGAGCGGCAACCATTGTATCGCTGAAGCCGCGATACGCGCAGGTTGCAAATGTTATTTCGGTTATCCGATTACTCCCCAGAATGAATTGGGTGAGTATATGGCTGCAAATATGCGGAAAAACGGCGGCGTTTTTCTCCAGTCGGAGAGTGAAACGGCAGCGATCAATATGGTGATCGGCGCGGCCTCAACCGGGGCCCGGGTGATGACTTCATCTTCGAGTCCCGGAGTTAGCCTGAAGCAGGAAGGTCTCTCCTTTCTTGCCGGTTTTGAATTTCCGGCGGTGATAGTTAATATGATGCGCGGCGGCCCGGGACTTGGTAATATCGCTCCGGCTCAGGGTGACTATTTTCAGTCAACCCGGGGCGGTGGCCATGGTGATTACCGGACGCCGGTCTTAGCTCCGGCTTCTGTTCAGGAGCTGGCTGATTTAACCGTGAAAGCTTTTGAGCTGGCCGATAAATACCGGACACCGATCCTGTTGCTCGGTGATGGTATGATGGGTCAGATGAAAGAGCCGGTAGTTTTTCCGGAACCGATTACTGACCTGCCCGCAAAACCCTGGGCCTTGAAAGGTCGGGGCGACGGTCCCAGCCGCTATCAGGCATCGCTGATTTTAGATGGTCTGGCGATGGAGCGGCACAACTGGAAACTGGTGCGGAAATACAAAGAGATGGCGGAACAGGAGACTCTGTTTGAACTTTATAAAATGGATGATGCCGATTTTGCCGTTGTCGCTTACGGAACCACTGCCAGGATTGCCAAAGGCGCTATCAACCGAGCCCGCAAAGAAGGTCTTAAGGTGGGGCTGGTACGGCCGATAACACTCTTTCCTTTTCCTGATAAGGTTTTGCAGAAAGTTGCCCAGCAGGTCAAAAACTTTCTCGTTTTTGAGATGAGTACCGGGCAGATGGTTGAGGATGTAAGGCTGGCATTAGAGAATGAACGGGTAGTTATCGATTTTCATGGCCGCCCGGGTGGAATTATCCCGACCCCGATTGAATTTTCACGGGTTATTCACCGCTACTATCGGAGAATGTAAATGGAACTTATAAATAAATGGCCCGAATATCATAAGAAAGATGTGGTCAGTCACTACTGTCCCGGATGTGGACATGGAATTGTCCATCGTATTGTCGCTGAATTGCTTGAAGAGATGGATCTCGGGAAAGAGGCTTACCTGGTCTGTCCTGCCGGTTGTGCGGTTCTGGCTTATCTCTATCTTGATTTTGACATTATTGAATCAGCGCACGGCCGCGGAACTGCAATTGCGACCGGGGCGAAACGTGCCAATCCGAATCTCTTTGTCATCAGCTATCAGGGTGACGGTGACCTGTCGGCAATTGGTACGGCTGAGACAATTCATTCAGCCAACCGGGGCGAAAATATTTCCGTAATCTTCATAAATAATGCTGTTTACGGAATGACCGGTGGTCAGATGGCTCCGACTTCATTGATTGGCCAGTCGACAATGACTTCACCGGCCGGTCGTAACCCTGAAGTTGACGGTTATCCACTGCATATTACAGATGTTGTCGCTCAATTTCCCGGCGTGGTTTATGCCGAGCGGGTTTCAGTATCATCGCCGGCGGGAGTTAAGAAAACCAAAAAAGCGATTCGCACCGCTTTTGAGACTCAGCAGGAAGGTTTGGGTTATTCGATCGTTGAGGTTCTTTCACCTTGTCCGACCAACTGGAAAATGGACCCGGTTACCGCCTGTAAGTGGGTTGATACTGATATGGCAAAAGAGTATAAACCGGGTTTACTGACCGATAAGCGGGAAGAAAAAAGGAAGGAAAAGGGATGATTGTAAAGACACTTTGCGCCGGTTCCGGCGGTCAGGGGGTTATGACCCTCGCTAATGTTATGGGAAACGCGGCTATGGTTCAGGGCTTTCATGCCACCTATCTGCCTGCGTATGGGGCAGCGATGCGCGGCGGTACCGCCAACTGCACTTTGACAATCTCAGATGAAGAAATTGCTTCACCGGTGGCCTCAGCCCCCGATATTGTGGTTGCTTTAAATCAGCCGTCGGCAGTCGCTTTTATCAACCGGCTTGTAAGCGGTGGTAAACTGCTCTACAATTCATCTGTCGCCGAAGAAATTCCTGAGCGTCTGGATATAGAAGTGTTTTCAATCCCGGCTAACGATCTAGCCGTCGAGATCGGCAACAGTCGTTCGGCAAATATGGTGATGCTCGGAGCTTTTGCCAAGCTTGCCGGTGTGCCGAATCACGACTCAATTTTTGCCAGTCTTGAAATTCTGATGGGGAAAAAACCGGCCCTGGTTGAAGCCAGCCGTAAAGCGGTAATTAAAGGCGCGGAATATTTTTCTTAAAAATTTGAACTCTTATTGTTCCGGTAGCTGATACTGGTTCAGGAGCTTTATTATGTCTATAACACAACTTTCGATCGCAATT
>JAOZKP010000191.1 GCA_029935295.1 bacterium
GATCGCCACATAACAAACAAAAACCCGACCTGTCTCGATTGGGGTCATTGCTGGTGCAAGGTGCGTCAGCACCGCCAGCTTTGACCCCGTTTATGAGGGCGAAGCAATCATCGACCTGAAAAATGGACGGTAAAAGTTATTAAAAATGTTTTATTTTTCGAGAAAAAAAGAGTGATGAGATGGATACAAATTTTCCAGGTGGAAAATTATTTACCAGTAAATATTCGGAGAGCCGCCCCGACGGGGAGCACCTGGGGGAGATCTAAAGGGATGCTTTTTAACGCTTCGCAACTGTGAGATCAAAAGACTTGATTTTACTTCTTAAGGTGGGTCGGGTGATGCCGAGAATGCGAGCCGCCTGCGAGATATTATTCTGGCAGTGGTCAAGAACATACTTGATGTGCCGGGACTCCATCTCTCTTAAGCTTAGCAACGGCAGCGATTCAGCATGAGGGTCTGACGACTGCTGCAGCAGATCGACCACCCCGGATTCATGCAGACAATCATCTTTTGAAAGAACTACAGCCTTGATCAGAACGTTCTCCAACTCCCGGATATTTCCGGGCCAATCATGAGCCATGAAGCGTTCTATAACTGCCATCGGAATCTGACGGATTTTTTTTCCGGTAGTCCGGTTTATCTTTTTCACCAGATACTCGACCAGCAGGGAGAGATCCTCTTTGCGCTGCCGCAGAGGAGGAATATCGATCTCAAAAACCCGCAGCCGAAAATAGAGATCTTCGCGAAATTCGCCTTTTTTCACCATCTCCTTAAGGTCACGATTGGTCGCTGCAATAATCCGGGCGTTAAATCTTATTTTGCGTTCACCGCCGACCCGTTCAAACTCACGCTCCTGAATAAAACGTAAAAATTTAGCCTGCAGATGTATAGGCACCTCGCTGATTTCATCGAGAAACAGGGTGCCGTTACCGGCAAGTTCGAGTTTACCTTTCTTGGCCGCAACCGCGCCGGTAAAACTTCCCTTTTCATGGCCGAACAGTTCACTTTCCAGCAGATTGTCAACAATAGCGGAACAGTTAATCGCAATAAACGGTGCGGCGGAATATTGACTGTGATAATGGATCGCCCGGGCCACCAGCTCCTTCCCGGTACCACTTTCACCCACCACCAGAACGGTTGTTTTAACTGCGGAAAGCAGCCCGATGAGCTTGAAAATCTCTTTCAATTCATGGGAGCGGCCGACAATCGTGTTCTCCTTAAACTCATCATCAACCACCTTGATCGATTCAGTTTCCGGGACCTCGCCCAGAGCCTTATCAATCACGGCATCGAGAAGATCAATATCGATCGGTTTATGAAGATAATCAAAAGCACCCAGCTTAATCGCCTGAACCGTGGTCTCCATATCCTGGTAAGCGGTAATCACAATTGTGCGGCTCTCAATCCCGTCGGTCTTCAAAACTTTAAGCAGCTCCAGACCACCCATGCCCGGCAGGCGCAGATCAACGATTACAACATCGGGACATTCAGTTTTAATTAACCCTAAACCAACTTCTCCAGTCGGGGCCGTAAACACGGCATAACCCTTTTCGTTAAAATAGAGCTCAAGACTCTCCAGTAACTCCAGGTTGTCATCAATAATAACTATTTTAACCGGTTTCAACATGGCAATGTGACCTTAAAAGTAGTCCCCCGGGCAATCTCACTCTCAGCTTTAATTGAACCTTCATGCTGTTCGATCACCCGGGCAACAATGCTCAGGCCCAAACCGATACCGTTTTTCCGGGTGGTGTAAAACGGCTGAAAAATCTGCTGCAACTCCGGCTCCCGCAAGCCGCAGCCGTTATCCCTAATGCTGAATTCGACCAGGTCACCGGCAGCTTTTTTCCGGCAGCAGGTGGCAATGCTCAATTGCTTATCGGGAACTTTTCGTAAAGCTTCAATCGCATTATTAATCAGATTATCCAGAACGATTTCCATGCTTTTGCCATCGACTTTCACATCCGGAAGGGGATCATCAAGTTCAACCTGCAGAGAGATCGCAGATGCCGCCAGCAGATCTGCAAACCTCTGCACGGCATTATCTACCAAAACATTAAGCGAGTGCCAATGCGGGTTGATCTCGAGCGGGCGGGAAAAAAGCAGCGTATCCTGCAGAATTTTATCCAGCTTATCGATATCCCGCAAAATAATTTCCATCCGCCGGGTATCATTTTCAACCAGCTCAAGTTTCCGCTGCAGGATTCTGACATTAACCTTGATTGACGAGAGTGAATTCCGGATCTCATGGGCAAAAACGGTTGCCATCCGGCCAATAACAATCAACCGTTCATAATCAAGCTCTTTCCGAACCGATGCCACGCGTTCGGTAATATCCCGGCACACTCCGGCCAGGGCCGGCAGACCGTCATAATGAACCCGGTTAATCTTAATCTCAACCGGAAACTGCGTCCCGTCCGCCCGAATGGCCTCAGTTTCAAATACCGCATGATTCAAGGTTTCCGACAACTGCTCGCCGGTGATTGTAAAAAAGCGGCCGTACTCCTCCCCCACCAATGCCCCCGCATCCAGACCCAGCATCCCGTCCAGAGCCCGATTGGCAAAAATAAACTGATCATCACGACACACAAAATAACCATCGCTGATATCTTCAACCAAAGTACGATAGCGGTTTTCCGAATTAAAAAGCTGCCGCGTCCGCTTTTCAACCTGCTCTTCCAGAGTATCCAACAGGCGCTGCATCTCCTCCTTATGTTTGCCTTGAAAATATTCGCTGAAACGATTAATCGTAACATCGACCGAATTATTTACCGAGAGCAAAGCGTGTCGCAGCTCATCTCCCTGAAAATCGAGCGGCAACCGGTTAATCATTATGACACGAAAGATGCCGAAAGCCTTTTGCACTTCAGAAAGAGAAAACCCGCGCTCAAGCCGCATCTTGGTAATAAAGACGATAAACTCTTCAATCGGCTGCCAGTCATGATCACAGATCACCGAGTAATTGCCGTCAAAAGCCCGGGCCACAGTCTTGCGCAGCTCCGTTAACTGGAGTTTACTGTAGCGATCGCTGGTAGTACGGCTCAGCTGCGAGGCCCACTCATCGATAATTTCATTGCGATAAGTTTTTAAAAAACGACAAAGATTCATAAAATATTAAAATCCAACTTATCGGTTCAAATTATGCGTCTTTCTCACTGCAGGGAATACAGACCTTGCGCCCCTGCTGCTCGACGATACGGGTATCCATAACCGCCTCACCACAGCTTTCGCAAACAACCGAGGCCCGAATCTGGGCCTTTTCCGGAGCCGCAATCATAACTGCTTCCAAAGAGACAATTTCAGCCGCATCAACATTGAGCAGATATTCAATAAAAGCGGGACGATCCGATTTAATAGCCGCTGGAATTGCCTCACGATTTAAATAAACCCGAACCCCTTTACCGGTGTTACGCGAATAAAATGTGTACGCCTGTTTGCCAAAATCCTTAAATACAAGATTACCCTTGCCAAACGTACAACCACTGATAAACTGCAACGCATCCACACCGCAGGCATTGTTTTCCGTAATCGCCACCAGCTCCTCATCCTCAGCACGAAACTGTTTCAGATAATCCATTGCCGCCACCGTCATCCGGTAACCCATAGCCAACCCCGGACAACTGTGACCATGAAAAGCCACCATATGATCATATTCAAATGACATAATAATTCTCTCCTTTCAATTACTAAAATTGGCTTCAATCTAACCCTGAAGATTCATCATCAAAAACTGGAATAGCACCATTCCAGTATAAACTCCAGCTCAAACTACCGCTTTTTTTAGACAACTACCACCACGTATGATGCTTTGAAATAATTTTATCAAAGTTAAGCTGTCTATGAGAAAATAGCAATTGATCATAAATTGTGATATGTAACTTGCAAATGAATATAATTCTACTTGATAATTCAGATCTGATCGAGTCGCACAAGGTTCAGCTCGAAGGTCGCCGAGCGATCCATATTATCAAAGTAATTAAAGCAGAAATCGGGGATAAGTTACGAGTGGGTATCGTTGATGGACAACTCGGAGAAGCTTTGGTGACAGATATCTCTGCGTTCAGGGTTGAACTTGAGGTTGAGCTGACGGGCACTGCACCGGCAGCACTACCGGTAATCCTGTTGCTGGCGCTGCCGCGGCCTAAAGTGTTAAAAAGGGTGTTAAGTTCGGCGATAACGATGGGTGTAAAAAAGATTTTTCTCTTTAACTGCTGGCGGGTTGAGAAGAGCTACTGGCAGACACCTCTCTTAAGACCGGAGAAGTTAACCGAAATCAGCCTTAAAGCCCTGGAACAGGCAGTTGACACTATCTTGCCGGAAATCATCTTAAAACCGAGATTTCGCCCCTTCGCTGAAGATGAAGTCCCGATTCTGGCCCGAGACCGGGATGCCTGGATCCTGCACCCGTACTCTGAAAAGCCAACCACAGATGTTATTACCAAAGCAGCCGCTGCACAACAACCTGATAGCGCACTTATTGCCATTGGCCCCGAAGGCGGTTTCATCCCTTTCGAAGTAGAAATGTTGATGACAGCGGGCCTTAAACCAATCATTTATGGCCCCCGCATCCTTCGGGTTGAGCAGGTCGTACCCAGTGCGCTTGCTCAATTTCTTAAAAAACAGACTTTTACAAATGGCACCTAATGCGGGGACAAATCCCGCAACCAAATTGGGCTTTATCTACCCGCAAATAAGTGACCTTATCAGAACATTTTCTGATTTTTAAATCTTGTTTTTTGCGCATAAAATAACCTGTAAGGCACTAATTGCCAATAAATTTCGGCCGGCGTTTCTCTTTTAATGCAAGAACACCTTCGGCGTGATCGTGAGTACGCTGAGTAATCCCCTGGAATGCAGCCACCAGATCAAGATGACCATAGATTTCGACCGTCCTGGCATTGCGAATTGCTTTTTTTATCATCGATACGGCGACCGGACTGTTAGCAGTTATGGAATTAACCAACTTTTCAGTGGCCGCCAGCAATTCGTCCTGATCAACCAGCTGATTTAAAAGGCCAAGGTCTAAAGCTTCATCGGGATCAACAATCCGCCCCGTGAGGGAGAGTTCCATTGCCTTGGCATAGCCGACCACCCGTTGCAGAAAAAAGGCTCCACCGTCACCGGGAACCAGGGCCAGTTTCGCGAATGTTTCACCAAAACGCGAGAATTGACAGCCAATCCGGATATCACACATACAGGCAAGATCACAACCGGCCCCGATTGCGGCGCCGTTTACCATCGCTACGACTGGAGTCTGCAAACTCTCCATTGTCAGGGGAATCTGCTGAATACCTTTGCTGTAGCGACGGCGCAACTCCTCCGGATCACCGGCAAACATCCCGGTCTGCTCTTCCATCGCCTTAACATCACCGCCGGCACAAAAATTCTTGCCGGCACCGGTAATTACAATTGTCCAGACCGATTCATCCCAATCCGCCTCCCGCAGGATATGACATAAATCAACTATCATCTCATCAGAGAAAGCATTGGAATATTTAGGGCGATCCAGGGTTATCCAGATAACCGCCCCTTTTTTCTCAACATTCAAATCATTAAAAGACTTTTCGTAATAATCACTCATAGAAATATGCTCCTGTAGAAAAAAAGCGGGCCCCAGTTAGAAACTGGAGCCCGCTT
>JAOZKP010000026.1 GCA_029935295.1 bacterium
GAAGATTTTCGGCAAAATTCAAACGGGCGCCGGTGAACCATTTTGCGCCCGGCATCTTGTCACCGTCAACCAGAACTTCATCATAGCCTTTGCTGGCAATAATTCCGCCATATTCCCAGACACTTTCCCAAAAATCTGCACGTTCTGCGACCGACCATTCATAGAGCTCATCGTATGACTTGAATTCAAGTCCTTTCTGCTCTTTCAGGCGAGTCATTAAATCAGTCAGGTTAGAGTTTTTGATCCGTTCGGCCGAGGGCTTCCAGAGGGGGGTCTGCATGGCTTTGCTCCTTAAAAGTGATTTTTGGCTGAGGTTTATTTGTTTACACTTTACGTTAACTGTCAATATAAAATTAAAAAAAACAAAACAAGCGCACCATTTAACTGATTATTGAACGCTTGTCAACTTGGAAATCGTGGCAATAATGCACTCTTACTGCTTTGTAGTTGATTTTGCTGAAATAGTTAGAAGAAGGTTGTTTGGGGTATTCGTTGTAGAAATTAGTGGCGCAGGCCAAGTGGTTATTTAACAATAAAAATAGTGGAAATTAAATATATTATATGGTATGGACTCAAAAGGTAGCGGTGAATAGATTATGTATATCTATATATATGTTTTTGTTACTGTAATAGCAGTTTTTTTATGTGCTTTTAAGCATTTCTTTCAGCTCTTTTTCGGTACTCGATTTACAATAATCATTATGATTTATAGAAGAAGTTTGAATTTTTAAGGAGGTTAACAGATGCGGTTAAAATTGAGTCGGCAGATTCTTTTGGGATTGCTTGTTTTAGGTGGGTTGCTGGTGGTCTCCGGCGGGATTACCTATTTTGGGGTTCACAGCATGCTTCTGAAAGCGGAAGAGGCGGCGACTGCGGCTGAACAGGTGGCCAAATTTAAAGATATGGAGATTGATCATTATGATTGGGCGGCGAGGGTGTCTAAAACTCTGATGCATCCTTATCAGCCTGGGACTAAAGTTGAGGTTGGTGCTGACGATCATGGATGTTCTTTAGGTAAATGGCTTTACGGGCCTCTGCGGCACGATCTTGAAGTGCGTTATCCGGTGTTGGTGCCTTTATTGAAGAGTATGGAAGAGCCGCACGCCAAACTTCATGTTTCTATCATAGATATTAATGCAAATTTGACAGAAGCAGAAGACCTGGATGGAGCAAAAGATGACTTTCGGGTTTTAACATTGCCGGCAATGCATGATGTTCTGGTTTGTTTTAACGGTTTAGACAAAGCTTTGAAAGAAATTGAGGCAGAGGCCACTCGGATAGCCAAGGCAAAAGAGTCGCAGACTTTGACTTTAGTTATGGTTATTGTAGTTCTCGGGCTTTTAATCGCGCTTGCAGTAATCTTCTGGGTCCGTTCCGGTTTTGCCAAGGTTATGGGCGGCGAGCCTGAAGATATGAGTGTGATGCTCAAAAAAATTGCCGATGGAGATCTGCGGGTTAAAATTGATGCCGGCGCTCGTCCGGGAAGTATGTTGGAGGCGTTGGGACAGACCAAAGAGGGGTTGATAAAAATTGCCGGTGATATTTTTAGCGGGGTGGAATCGCTGGCGATCTCTTCGACAGAGTTAGGTGCGGTTTCTGAAAGCCTTAAAGATGCTTCCGGTAATGCTTCATCCAAGAGCAATACGGTTGCTGCGGCTGCGGAAGAGATGAGTGTTAATATGAGTTCGGTTTCGACTGCTTCTGAAACGGCTGCCAGTAACGTAAATATGGTTGCTGCGGCTGCGGAAGAGATGACTTCGACCGTGGGTGAAATCGCCCAAAATACAGAAAAGACCCGCTCGATCAGCCAGGCGGCAGTCGAACGTGCCCGCCAGGCTTCTGTGAAAATTGATGAACTCGGGCGCTCGGCGGAAGAGGTTGGTAAGGTGACTGCGGTTATCAGTGAGATTTCCGAGCAGACCAATCTTCTCGCATTGAATGCCACGATTGAAGCGGCCCGCGCCGGTGAAGCCGGTAAGGGTTTTGCGGTAGTTGCTAACGAAATTAAAGAGCTTGCTCGGCAGACCGCTGAAGCAACCCTCGATATCCGGAAAATTATCAGTGAGATTCAGGATTCGACCGGAGCTACGGTTGACGAGATTCGTGAAGTGACCAAGGTTATTGAAGAGGTCAGTGAACTGGTAACCACGGTTGCCGCAGCAATCGAAGAGCAGTCGGTGACCACCCGTGAAATTGCCGGGAATGTGGCCCAGGCCTCGCAGGGTTTAGCAGAAATTAATGATAATATATCGCAAAGCTCTACCGTTGCCGGCGAGATCTCATCTGATATCTCCGAAGTCAGTTCCATGGCCAGTGAACTTACTGACAGCAGTTCGCAGGTTAATGGGAATGCCAGTGATCTGAATGCTTTGAGTGTACGTTTGAAAGAGATCGTCATGCGTTTTAAGCTTGATAAAGATGCGTCCTCGAACCTCTCTCAGGCAAATGCATCGGCGACTTCGGCTGCTGATGTCGGTGAGTTGATGCCCTGGAATGAAAGTTTTATCAACGGTGTCAGTGAGTTTGATGATCAGCATAAGTATTTGGTTGAACTGGTAAATAAGCTCCATAAGGGGATGAAGCTGGGTCACGGTAATGAGGATGTCGGTAGAACTTTAGATGAGCTAATTGGGTATACTACCAGCCATTTCGCTTGTGAAGAGAAACTTATGGCTGAAAATCAATATCCGGATTATGACAGCCATGTCAAGAGTCATAAAGAACTGGTTGCCAAGGTCGTTGGTTTTCAGAAGGAATTTAACGCTGGCGATGCCACCGTTTCGCTTGATCTGCTCGAATTCCTCAAAGATTGGGTGATCGGTCATATCAAGGGAGTTGATCGCAAATATGGGCCTTTCTTTAATGATAAGGGGATTTATTAGCAAATCAGTAGGGTAATTTCTGTTTTTTTGATAAAAAATGTTCCGTTGCTATCGCTTACTTGCGAGCTTGAGTCCGTGTTGATTACCGGTTAAACTTAAACTTAAAGCGGGGGAAAATGACCTAAACAGTTCTGCGTGTTTTCTTGCCAGTTAACTGGTTGATTGCCGGTTAACATATTAAAAACATAAGAATTTACTATTTTATTGGCGGGCCTTAAGGGCCCGTTTTTTTTTTGGTATAAAGTGTGCAATTCGCTCTTGACAAAGGTTTAGTGCTTATGTTAACAAGCTCCGCGCTGAGGCTGAAGTGATTGCTGATTCATTATTTATTGCAACAGTTGTGAATTATATTTTTAGTACCTTACAGGTTGTTTTCTGGTTTGAAAAATAAGAACAAGAAAATGTTCTGATAAGAGTACTTATTTGCGGGCCGGAAAGACCCGTTTGGGCTGCGGGATTTGTCCCCGCATTAGTTGTTTTTGTGGG
The DNA here is from genome assembly GCA_029935295.1 of bacterium. Classification (GTDB taxonomy): domain Bacteria; phylum Desulfobacterota; class Anaeroferrophillalia; order Anaeroferrophillales; family Tharpellaceae; genus Tharpella. The sequence continues at coordinate 3,369 of JAOZKP010000026.1, forward strand.
TGGGAAAATAAGTTTAGGTTTTGGGTTCTAGCGGACATAAACTTATAATTTGTATCTGAAGTAGGGGAAGTTAAAGTTATGCTGAATTCTTTTGATGTCTTGATCATCGGCTTAAGTTTGGTGGCGTTGCTTGTTGGCAGTGCCCGAAAGATTGCCCGTTGGCGGGTGGGAGAGCCCGAAGTCCGGGAAGGAAACGCGGGTAAGCGTTTTGCCGCAATGTTTGCTTCGGTGGTGGGTCATGACCGGATTCTAGAAGAAAACCTTCCCGGTTATATGCATCTCTTCATTTTTTTCGGTTTCTTTATTCCTTTTGTATTTGTAGTCTTTGCTCAATTGCATGTGGCGACCCTGAGTCCGGCTGCTGCCGGTGGGGTCTCACTGGTTTTGGATTGTGTTGGCGGTTTGGCGTTGGTGGGCTTGATGATGGCTCTCTATCGTCGTTATGGGTTGATGCCGGATCGTTTGGACGAAGATGGTAATAGTGACGGTCTGCTTTTGATTTGGCTCTTGTTTATCTTTGTCAGTGGTTTTGCGGTTGAGGGTTTGCGTCTGGCGGTAACTACTCCCGAAGGAACCTGGTTTGCCCCGATTGGATCGCTGTTTGCGTTTGTGTTTTCTCCTTTTAGTCAAAAGGTTAATGCGCATACAATTACTGTTGTCTGGCGGATTCATTTCTATGCAATCATGTTGTTGATTGCAACCATGCCTTATACCAAACTTTTCCATGTTATCTCAGGTATCTTAAACAACTACTATCGCTCAACCAAGCCTAAGGGTGTGGTTAGTCTGCTTGATATTGAAAATTCAGAAACTTTCGGTGTTGCTCACGTTCACCAGTTTACCTGGAAACAGTTGATGGATTCCGATGCCTGTATCCGTTGTGGTCGTTGTCAGGATAACTGTCCTGCCTATCTGACTGAAAAACCCTTGACTCCCAAGCAGTTGGTTCAGGATATTCGCGAGTGTCTATATGATAAGAGTAAACAGATTGCTAAATGTAAGGCGAGTGGCGAGGATATAACCTGGGGGCTTCCCGACGAAGAGAAGCCGTTGTTTGTCGGCTATATTACTGATGATCAGGTTTGGTCTTGTACTACCTGTCGTGCCTGTATGGAAGTCTGTCCGATGTACGTTGAGCATGTTGATAAAATCGTTGATTTGCGACGTAATCTGGTTCTTATGGAGAGCAGTTTCCCTTCAGAAGTGCAACTGGTTTTCAAAAATTTTGAGAATAACAGCAACCCCTGGGGTTTGGGCTGGGCCGATCGCGGTAACTGGGCGAAAGAGGTTCCCGGGGTTACAACTATGGCGGAAAATGCTGATGTTGACTATCTCCTCTGGGTTGGTTGTTCTGGATCATTTGATGATCGTTATAATAAGGTTACCGCATCTCTGGTAAAAGTTTTACAGGCTGCCGGGGTCAGTTTTTCCATTCTCGGTTCGGAAGAGAAATGCTGCGGGGATTCAGCTCGGAAAATGGGGAATGAATATCTCTATCAGACATTGGCGATGGAGAATATAGAGACTTTGAATGGCTACGGTGTGAAAAATATCATTGTTATGTGTCCGCACGGCTATAACACTTTGAAAAAGGATTATAAACAGTTGGGCGGTGATTATAATGTTATTCACCATACTGAACTTATAAAACAGTTGCTTGATCAAGGTCGTATTACTCTTAAACGGCAGCTGGCGGCGCGAGTGGTTTATCATGACTCCTGCTATTTGGGACGTTATAATGAAATATATTCTCAGCCACGGGATATTTTACAGGAAGTTCCGGGACTTGAACTGGCGGAGATGGAGCGCAATCGGAAACACGGCTTTTGTTGTGGTGCTGGTGGCGGTCGGATGTGGATGGAAGAGGATCTGGGTAATGGCAAGATTAATGACAATCGAGTAGCCCAGGCTTTGGAAGTTGAACCGAATATCGCGGTTACGGCTTGTCCTTTCTGTATGGTGATGTTTGAGGATGGTCTGAAATTTCATAATCGGGAAAATGATGTCAAAGTTAAAGATGTGGTTGAGCTGGTTGCTGAAGCCCTGGAGGATAGGGATGTTTAGGATGTCTGAAAAACAAAATTTTCCGGTGGCAATTGGCAACTGGACTAAAGGGTTGTGCCTGATTTTATTATTGGTAGGACTGCTGGCAGGTGGTACTCAGGTTCAGGCCAATGAGATTCATAATTCAGAATCTCAAAAACCTGTAACTTTGAATGGGAGTGGTAATGGTGATTTATTGCCAATTCCGATTGAAGTGCCGAAACCGCGAACTAATGAAGAGTGTATCAAGTGTCATAAAGAACCGAATTTGACTTCGGGCCGGCTTGATGGCAGCAAAGCTGATCTCCATATAGAATATAAATTATTCAAGGAGACCCTGCATGGCCAGAAATTAGAGTGTATTGACTGTCACGAAGATGCGGCGTCTGCGCGTCACTGTCGGAGTGGTTTTCAGAAAGTCAATTGTCTTGCTTGTCACTCTAAAATCAAAGGTCTTTATCCTTTTGGAGCACAGGAACGATTGGCAAAGAAAAAGATCAAGATTCCAAAAAGAAAAATAGTTGGTGATAGTTATTATAAGGACAGTGCTCATGGCAAGGCCCTGCTGGCTGGGAAGAAAGATGCACCGAACTGTTTTAATTGTCATACTCGGCACTATATTTTTGGTAAGAAGAGTGCCAAATCTACAATTAATCGGTTTCAGCTAACTCAGACCTGTTCAGTATGTCATAAAGACCGCAAGGTTGAGACGTTGCTGGAGAAGGCATCAACTTTTAGAGTTGAAGCGCATCGCAAAGGCGATCTTAGCTTTGATTATGATCGTGGCAACTGTATCGATTGCCATCAAGGTGAAGCAGTCCATGGTCTTAAGGTGAATGATGCACCCTGTAGTCGATGTCATAATACTAAAGCCAAAATCGATGGAGTTAAATTGTTTGGGTTCGGGCCGTTTCATCTCTATCCTGATTACGAAAAACAGTATTCAACTTGGTGTGTGCGTAATTTATATGGTATTCTTCTCTTGCTGCTTCTGGCAGGGTTGGGGTGTTGTCTGTTTATTTATATTCTGAAGCGTTCAGCAGACTATTATCGTAAAGAAGGGGGCGAGTGAGTTAGACTATGTCCAATCCGCATAAAAAAGAGCAACATACAGGTAAGGACCTGCCACGCTGGGGAATGGTTATCGATCTTGATCGATGCGTCGGCTGTCATACCTGTGAGATTGCATGTAAAATGGAAAATGATGTACCCTTGGGTATTTGGCGCAGTTGGGTCAAGGAGATTGAAAAGGGAAAGTATCCTAATGTTGTAAGATCCTTCAGGCCGACTCTTTGTAATCATTGCGAAAATCCAGCTTGTGTTAAGGTCTGTCCAGTTGGTGCTGCCTGGCAGCGTGAGGATGGAATCGTAATGGTTGATCCTCACCTTTGTGTCGGATGTCGTTACTGTATGTCAGCGTGTCCTTATGAAGTGAGATATGTTCATCCCCAGAAAGGTATGATAGACAAATGTGATTTCTGTCATACCCGGGTAGATGCAGGCCTTAAACCCAGTTGTGTTGAAGCTTGTCCTGCGAGTGCCCGGATTTTTGGTAACTTGAACGACCCTAAAAGTGATGTGTCAAAGTTAGTTTCTACTAAATCAGTTACTACTTTGAAACCGGAGATGGGCACTGATCCCCGGGTCTATTATATCGGGCTTGACATGGCAACCATGGAGATTAAACGGGAGGCTAAACTGGTATGGGAAAAGTAGTCTTTGATGTTCAGTATCAGACAAGCTTGGCTTTTTTAATCTCTTACTATTTCTATTGTACGGGATTAAGTGCCGGCTCTTTTATGATCTCAACTTTATCATATGGGTTCGGGTTTACGAAGTTTAAGCCAGCCAGTAAAATGGGGGTCGTAGCGGCGGTTTTGTTGCTTTTATTAGCACCTCAATTTCTATTGATGCAGGTTGGTTGGCCAATTAAATCGGTATGGAACCATTTTGTATATTTTAATCCGGTTTCAGCAATGTCATACGGGGCATTCTTGCTAATGCTCTATCCTGTGAATTCAATAATCTATGGTATTTTCATGTTTAAGGGAAATATGAAAATGACCAAGATTTTTGGACTTATCGGGATTCCAATGGCTTTGGCCGTGCATGGTTATACCGGCTGGATTCTGGCTTTGGCAGTGGCCCGGGATTATTGGAATACTGGCTTGATGCCGATAGTTTTTCTCTTTTCCGCGATGGTGTCCGGGATTTCAATGATGATCCTGTTGATTATTATACGCGATCGTTTTTTTACGAAAGAGAAAGTTATCAACCATGATCTTATCGATAGTCTCGCTAAAATACTAGGATGGTTGCTGGTGGTTGACCTTTTTCTGGTGTTTTGTGATTATTCGGTTTTGCTCTATTCTAAACTTGAAGCTCAGGAAGTCGCTCACTTTATGCTCTTTGGTAAAATGTCATTCTGGTTTGTGATTCTTGAAAACCTGATCGGTAAAGTGATTCCGATGATAATTGTTTTTATTCCGGGGATGCGTCGCAGTTATTTTTGGTTGATTTTGGCGGCCTTGATGAATATGGCAGGTATCCTGGCGATGCGGGTAGTTACAGTTTACGGTGGCCAGGTTTTACCCTTGATGTAAACTGGTTTCTAAAAAGGATAAAGAAATGAAACTAGATCGTAGAAAGTTCATAAAACTCGGCGCCGTCAGTGGTGGTGCCTTAGCTTTGCCGAATCCGATGAAGATTGCGAAAAAACAACGCACTCCCTGGAATCGACAACAGGCACGAACTTTAAGGAAATTTCGTAACCCGAAACCGACAACTTGTGGTCTCTGTGAAAATCGATGTGGTTTGATATCATATCGTGAAGGTGATCGCATTGTTATGTTGCACGGAAATCCTGATCATCCTGTGAATCATGGTAAACTCTGTGCTCGGGCTTATGGACAGATTGACCGGCTCTATGATCCTGATCGGATACTATCTCCAAAACTTAGAGTAGGTGAACGCGGAGAAGGTAAATGGCGGGATATAAGCTGGACTGAGGCTTATAAGATTGTCGGCGAAAAACTTTCACCCTATGTTGAAAAGCAGGGGGCCGGAATAACTATGTTGCAGGGGCGTAAAGAGATATTAAGCGATGCTTTTTATGCTCTGTTCCCCGAAGCTCTTGCCGTTGAGGATGGAACTGATCTGCGTATTGACAGCTTGCGTCGTCAACTTTATGGAGTGACCGGATGTCGCCGGGATTTTGCTAATAGTCGCTATGTATTGAATTTTGCTGCAGATCCTTACATTAAAGGTGAGGACATGCTTTCGGGTTTGCAGGATTTGCTTGCTGGTCGTCTTGACAACGGTGCTCGATTAGTGACGGTAGCGGCCCGCTTGAATAATACAGCCGGGCGTAGTGATTCCTGGATACCGGTGTCGGCTGCAGATTATGGTACTTTTGCACGAGCTTTGTCATATCATTTGATTGCAGCAGGTCTCTATAATAAAAATGCTCTGGCTGAGCATGGTTTGCAGGTTGCTGAGCTTAAAGTATTATTGAAAAAATTTGCCCCTGAAAAAGTAGCTTCACAAATTGGTGTTGAAGCTGGAAAAATTCGGGAAATTGCAGTGGCTATGTCTCGTTATCAGCCGGCATTGGCAATTTATGATGATGAGTTGCTTTTAGCTCCGGATGGCCGGCAGAGTGCTGCGGCTGTAGAGTTGTTAAATATGCTTTTGGGTGCAATTGGTCAACCCGGCGGCGTTTATTACTATAAAGATGATGGTCTGGGAGCGCTCGCAACTTCATTTGAGAGTCAGAAAAATCAGCCACGTGTATCTATGGACTGGTTTGCAAACTGGTTGGCCGTAGGTGGTAATCGAACTGCAGTTATTAACTATGCTGCGAATCCTGCCTATACAACTTTCAGCGGTAAATATCCATATGCTCTCTGGCAGAATACCTATAAAATTCCATTCCATCTGGCTATTGATACTCATTTCAGTGAGACTACATTTTTTGCGGACTTGATTTTACCCGCGGCAACTGAGCTTGAGACTTTTGCTCTGAATGATGCATTGTTGGCAGATGGCCGCCGGGTTCTTTCTCTCCGGCAGCCGGTTTCAAGATTGGTTGATGAGATTTTTCTGTTACGTCAGGCCAAGGCCAAAAAACTTGATCTTTTTAGTCAAAAACGCGAGCCCGTTGCTGAATCACGAGATTTTAATCAGATTGTTCTAGAGTTGCAGCAGCTATTGTCTGGCAACTCTCCTGAATCCGCACCTCGGGTTAGTTCTTGGCTGGAAGATATGATTGGTCGAGCTCCGTTTGTAAGAGCTGGTATAGATTGGCATCGGTTACAAAAAGATGGTTTTCAGACTTATCGACATTCATCGACTTCTATAAAACTTAAACCTGAGGTAATGGCTACAAGCTTTGCACCTTTGCAGAAACGTCCGGATATTGAACATGCAAATGCTTTTACGCTGATACCATATCGTTGGCATACCCTCGATAATCAGACTGCTAATTGTAAATATTTAGCAGAATTCAGGCATGATAATTCTATATGGATACATCCTGACAAGGCAGCTCATCTGGGTATTGTAGAGGGTGCTGATGTGCAGGTTAAGTCTCAGGTTGGTTCAGTGACAATTAAAGCTTGGTTGACAGAGGCTATTCATCCTGATTGTGTTGCTGTCTCTCTCGGGCTTGGACACACAAAGTTAGGTCGGGTAGCGCAAGCTAAGAAGATTGCGCAGAAAGATCCTATGACCAGGGCATTATTGATGCATAATCCGGTCCATTTTACTCCGTTTTCATTTCGTTTACGTGCATGGGATCCTGTCGAGCCCGTATGGTGGCATGAAAAGGGTAATGGAGTTGATATAAGACGTATTTTTAAAGCAACCGTTGATGCCAAACATGCTGGAATGACCGAGATAGATACCACAGTGCGTTTACAGAAGGTTTGATAGCTGTTTTTTTAATTTTAAGGTGAACAGGTATGAAGATAGATTTTAGTTTTTACAAGGATTTGCCGGTCTGGCTGAAAACGAGCTTGATAATTGGTATACTCCTTTCGGTAGTAGTTGGTTTCTTTGCGGTAGCCCGTTATACTGACAAGGATGATGGTGTCTGTCGTGCTTGTCACCCGGTAATCCAGGGTATGTGGCACTCTTCATCGACACATCCTGCTGATAAAGTGACCTGTTACGAGTGTCATACCAAGTACGTTGAAGCCTTTCCGGAAAAGAGCACCAATTTTATTGTTTATTATCGTGACAAAATTATCCCGATTCATTACAACAGTGGTCAGAAAGTTTTGAATGATAACTGTATTCGATGTCATGCAGATATACCGAAACTTAAAGAGGTGAAGAATACTCGCATAGTCAAAATTTCACATGCTAAGCATTTTAAGGCAGAGAAAGTGAAAATTGATGACTGTATGGTTTGTCATTCGGCTTTAGCTCACGATAAATATTCAGTTGCCACAAACCGTCCCCGGATGCAGGGTTGTTTTTTAGGGGAGTGTCATGTGGCAGACAAGAAAGAGGATCGTTGTGAACTCTGCCATTTTGTTAAATTGGTTGAAAAAGAAAAAGTTCTTGAAAAAATAGAACATAAATAGTAGGGCACCGGGGCCATGTGCATGTTGCATGGCCTCTTTTGCTTTTGATATTTGACAGTTTACGTTAACTGATTGTACTTGTTATGATTTCCCATGAAAATTGATACATATGCATTTGACCTTTTAGAAGGCCTTAAGGTATTAGATCTAACCCGTCTTTTACCAGGGCCTTTTTGCAGTATGGTTCTGGCTGACTATGGTGCGGATGTATTGAAGATAGAGGCTCCGGGTGCGGGAGACTATCTCCGTAGTTGGGAGCCTTTGGTTGCAGGGGTGAGTGCTTTTTTTATAGCAGTTAATCGTAATAAACGTTCACTTACTTTGAATTTGAAAAAGCCTGAAGGGAAGAAGTTATTTAAGAAATTAGTTCTTGAACATGATGTTGTTCTGGAGAGCTATCGTCCTGGAGTTATGGAGCGATTAGGTTGCGGCTACCAGGATTTAATCGCTTTAAAGCCCAATTTGATCTACTGCTCAATTAGTGGTTACGGGCAAGCCGGCCCGCAGGCATTCAAGGCGGGCCATGATCTCAATTACATGGCTGAGACTGGCGTTTTGAATACGACTGCAAGCCGTGAGATTCCATCCTTATCCGGCATTCAGGTTGCCGATGTTGCGGGTGGTGCTCTTTATGCGGTAAGCGCTGTTCTTGCCGCTTATATCAAAGTGTTAAAAGGTGGCAAAGGCAGTTTTCTTGATATATCAATGACTGATGGCTTGGTTAGTATGTTGCCTTTGCTTTCGGCTTATCATTATACTTCAGGTATGGAGCCGGAACCGGATACAACAATATTCAATGGCCAGCTGGCCTGTTACAATATCTATTGCACTAAAGATAAACGTGAGATCGCTCTTGGTGCGCTGGAAAAAAAATTCTGGGATAATTTCTGTCAGGTAATTGAGCGGCATGATCTTATTGAGGGTAACCATCAGCAACTTGATCGGCAGGATTATCTGAAAAGTCAACTTGCGCAAATATTTGCCGGAAAAGATGCTGCAGTATGGGAGTCGCTGCTGGAAGGTCGCGATACCTGTTGTGAAATTTTAAAAACGATGGCTGAAGTTCAGGCCGCACCCCATTTTAGAGCACGAAAAATGTTTTATGAGGCGCAAGTTGGGGATAGCACCACCCTGCAGCAAACCAATACTGCGGTTATGATAGATGAACATAAACCAACTTCTCACAATCCCGCCCCGAAACTTGGTCAGCATACCGAAGAGGTTTTGTTGGCTTTAGGTTTGTCGGCGGCTGAAATTAAAGAGTTAAGAAAATCTGAAATAATTTGAGGAAAATAAATACCATGAGTAAAGACGTAGTTATAGTCAGTGCACTCCGTACTGCAATCGGGAATTTTCAGGGTGGTCTCTCCTCTTTTACGGCGACGGAACTTGGTGGTCTGGCGATTGCCGGAGCTGTGGCTAAAGTAGATCTGGATAAAGAGTTGGTTGATGAAGTAATAATGGGAAATGTTGTGCCGATCGGTTTAGGGCAGAACCCTGGCCGTCAAGCGATGATTAAAGCGGGTTTGCCTATGGCCGCAGGTGCTATTACGCTTAATAAGGTTTGTGGCTCCGGCCTCAAAGCGGTAATGTTGGCGGAACAGGCAATTAAAGCCGGTGATGCTGAAATTATTGCTGCCGGAGGAATGGAGTGTATGTCGAATATCCCATACTATATGCCAGCTGTACGCAACGGGATTCGTATGGGTAACAGTGCTGCGGTAGATGGTATGGTACATGACGGTCTCTGGGATGTTGTTAACGATTACCATATGGGCTATACGGCTGAGCTGGTTAGCAAGAAGTTTTCCATTAGTCGCGAAGAGATGGATAGTTTCTCGGTAGCATCGAACGACAAGGCCCTTAAAGCGATTGAAAATAACGCATTTGCTGATGAAATTTTACCTGTAACCATTACGCCGCGTCGGGGAGATCCTTATGATTTTACCGTAGATGAGGGTCCGCGCCAGGCTTCGATGGAAGCTTTGGCGAAATTACGGCCGGCGTTTGATAAAAATGGCATTGTTACTGCTGGTAATGCTTCTAAAATCAGTGACGGAGCCAGCTGTTTGTTGGTTATGAGTGCAGATCGTGCCGCTGAACTTAATCTCAAACCTTTAGCTCGAATAGTTGCCCAGGGTGCCGCTGGAGTTCCGTTAGAAGATGTTCTGGTTGCACCGATCAACTCAATTCCTAAAGTTTTGAAAAAAGCCGGTCTTAAGGTTGCGGATATTGATCTGCATGAGATTAATGAAGCTTTCGCTACTTCCAGTGTTGCTATCATCAAGGAGCTGGGAATCGATCCTGAACTGGTTAACGTTAACGGTGGTGCAGTTGCGTTAGGTCATCCGATTGGCTGTTCCGGCGCTCGAGTTCTGACGACATTGATCTATTCTCTCAAGAGTCGGCAGAAACGCTATGGAATGGCTTCTCTCTGTCTTGGTGGCGGTGAAGCGGTTTCGATGGTCATTGAGAACTTGCAGATTTAATATGTAGATATTCGGTTTGTTACTTCCAGCTTCCGCAGAGCGGGGTCATTGCTTTAGCTTTGACCCCATTAATGAGGGCGAAGCGATGTTCGGAGTTATTTGTTATAGCTTTCTGACGACAGCCGAATGTTTACTTTAATATAATTATAAACATTTGTATTTGTAATTCAAGGAGATAAATATGCGTGAAGTAGCAATTGTCAGTGCGACCCGAACTGCGATCGGGAACTATGGTGGAAGTCTTAAGGGGATTCCGGTGGTTGATCTTGGAGCAACCGTAATTCGCAATGTGCTTGAAAGGGTTAAATGTCGCCCGGTAATGAGTTCCGCAGTGGTTGGCGCTGGTGCCGCCGCTCTGGCAGGCAAAGAGTGCGAAATTGAAGCTAAATATAACTCCTGGGACAGTGCTTTTGCTGAATTGCAGGTAGATGAAGTGATTATGGGTAATGTTGTTGGCGCAGCTCAAGGTCAGAACGTAACCCGACAGGCGATGATTCGCGCTGGCCTGCCGCGTGAAGCGGGCGGATATACTATTAATAAAGTTTGTGCGTCGGGTCTGAAAGCCGTAGCCCTGGCAGCCCAGTCGATTGCCGCAGGTGAAAATGATATAATGATCGCCGGCGGTATGGAGAATATGAGTCAGATTCCTTATGCGATGCCGGCCGCTCGTTGGGGTGCCCGGATGGGTAATACGGATATGATCGACTTACTTGTAAATGATGGCCTCTGGGAGATCTTTTACGGTTATCACATGGGGTTGACAGCAGAGAATATTGCCGAGCTTTATGGTATTTCACGTTTGGAACAGGATGAACTGGGCGCTTTGAGTCATCTGCGGGCTCGCAAAGCGATTGCTGACGGAATTTTTACGGATGAAATTGTTCCGGTTATGATTCCGCAACGCAAGAAAGATCCGATAGCTTTTACTATTGATGAGCGGCCGATGGATACTTCGGTTGAAAAAATGGGCAAATTACGCCCAGCTTTCAAAAAAGACGGCACGGTTACTGCCGGAAACGCTTCCGGGATTAATGATGCCGCTGCCGCATTTTTGCTGATGACTCCGGAGAAGGCCAAAGAGTTGGGGCTGGAAGTCAAAGCTGTAATTAAAGGTTTTCAATCTGGTGGTCTTGACCCCGCTTATATGGGTTTAGGCCCGGTGCCATCAATTAATCGTCTGCTTTCACGACTTAATATGGGCCTTGATTCGATCGATTATTTTGAGCTTAACGAAGCTTTCGCTTCCCAGGCGATCGGTTGTGTGCGTGAATTGAAAATTGATATGGATAAAACCAATATTTACGGTAGCGGAATCTCTCTTGGTCATCCGATTGGTGCTTCCGGAGCCCGGATTCTGGTTACTCTGCTCACTGTGCTGGAAAATAATGATGCTGAACGAGGTATTGCTTCACTCTGTATTGGCGGTGGTCAGGGCGCAGCGATGGTTGTTGAGAGAAGGTAGGCAGATTCGAATATTTTTCACTGTTTTGTTAAATATATAAGGAGATGTGAGATGGAGATCAAAAAATTCGGCGTAGTAGGTGCCGGGCAGATGGGTAACGGGATTGTTCAGGTTGCGGCTCAGGCGGGATTTGCGGTTGTAATGCACGATATCGCAGATAAATTTGTTGCTAATGGTATGGCTGTGATCAAAAAAAATCTGCAGCGTTCGGTCGATAAAGGACGGATGGAGCAGTCTGAGATGGATGCGGTTCTAGGGCGTATCGAAACCACGACTGAACTTTCCGCGATGAAAGATGTCGATATTGTCGTTGAAGCTGCAACTGAAAATGAGAAGATTAAACTTGATATTTTCGCCCAGCTTGATGAAATTTGCCAGGAAGGAGCGATTCTTGCTAGTAACACGTCGTCGATTTCGATTACCAAGATTGCTGCAGCAACTAAACGACCGGGCAAGATGATTGGGATGCACTTTATGAACCCGGTTCCGGTAATGAAGCTGGTTGAAGTGATTAAAGGATTGGCAACTACCGATGAAACTTATGACACCGTAGTTGAGCTTGCAAAAAAACTTGGTAAAATTCCTTGTGAAGCGAATGATTTCCCCGGTTTTATTGCCAACCGGATTCTGCTGCCGATGATCAATGAAGCAGTTTACTGTCTCTTCGAAGGAGTCGGTAAGCCGGAAGATATTGATAATGTTATGAAGCTTGGTATGAATCATCCGATGGGCCCCTTGGCTCTGGCTGACCTTATCGGTCTTGATACTTGTCTGGCAATTATGAACGTTCTCCATGATGGTTTAGGTGATACTAAATATCGTCCCTGTCCGTTGTTGAAAAAATATGTTGATGCCGGTTTCTACGGTCGCAAAAGCGGTCGCGGGTTCTACGATTACAGCAAATAATCTTAGATTTGTTTGTAGTGTTATTGAGAAAATAATAGAACGGAGGACGTTGTTATGGAATTTGTTTATAGCGAAGAAGAAAAGATGATGTTGCAGATGGCCCGCAGTTTTGCCGAAAAAGAGGTGAAACCGATAGCCAAAGAGGTTGATAAGGAACATAAGTATCCCGCTGCCAACGTCAAAAAGATGGGTGAGCTTGGATTGATGGGGGTTAGTGTCCCGGTCGATTATGAGGGCTCCGGCATGAGTAATATCTGCTACGCGATTGCGATTGAAGAGATCTCGCGCCAGTGTGCTTCAACCGGGGTTATTATGTCGGTGAACAACTCTTTAGCTTGTGATCCGGTTAAGATTTTCGGAACTGAAGCTCAGAAACAGAAATATCTTGCGGATATGGCGAGCGGCCGGAAACTTGGTTGTCTTGGACTGACTGAGCCGAATGCCGGTTCTGATGCGGCAAATCTCGCTACCACCGCAGTTCTGGATGGTGATGAGTGGATTATTAACGGCCGTAAGATTTTTATTACCAACGGAAATGAGGCCGATTATTGTATTTTGATTGCGGCTACCGATAAATCTAAAGCCCATCGCGGCTTAAGTGCTTTTATCGTTGAGCTCGATAATCCCGGATTCAGTGTCGGGACGTTGGAAGATAAACTTGGTATTCGTGGTAGTTCGACGGCTGAACTCGTATTTGAAGATTGCCGGATTCCGAAAGAGAATCTTTTGGGTGTAGAGGGCAAAGGTTTTAAGGTGGCTTTGACCACGCTGGACGGTGGTCGGATCGGGATCGCTTCCCAGGCATTAGGTATCGCCCGGGCTGCAATCGAAGATGCTACAGCTTACGCTAAAGAGCGGGTTCAGTTCGGTAAGCCGATTGCCAAACTGCAGGCGATTCAATGGATGCTGGCTGATTTGTCGACTCATTATGAGGCCGCGCGTCTGTTGACGCATCGTGCAGCTTACCTGAAAGATCAGGGTCAGCCTTTCGGTAAGGAAGCGGCAATGGCGAAGTTGATGGCCGCAGAAACTGCTATGAAATCTGCGACTCAGGGAATTCAGATTCTGGGTGGCTACGGTTATACGACCGATTATCCGCTTGAACGTTATTTCCGTGATGCCAAAATTACTGAAATCTATGAAGGCACCAGTGAAGTAATGCGTCTGGTTATTGCGACAAATATTTTGAATTAAGATAGTTTTATTCAGTTAACTTTTAAATGGAGGTAAGTGTTGTGAAAATTGTAGCTTGTATTAAA
>JAOZKP010000586.1 GCA_029935295.1 bacterium
ATGGCTTTCGCTGAGCAGGAACTTGAGCTCTGCCTTGACGACTACATTATAAAGGATCCCCAAATCCCCTTCATCGCCAACCTCACGGCAGATTTTGTCAAAACCAGGAAGGAGATCCGCCGCCTCATACCGCTCCAGATAACCGGCCGCGTCCGCTGGCGTGAATCGATAGACAAAATCTTAAAATCCGGTTATACTGATTTCATCGAATGCGGCCACGGCCAGACCCTGACCAACCTGCTGAGAAATTTCACCGCCCCCTCTAAACCGTGAACCCTAAAAAGAAAAAAATGGACTAAAAAACACTAAAGCAATAAAGTGGACAATAGACCTATATTTTTTAGACAGGATCAACAGGATAAAAGCGGATTTTCTTTTTTAATCCTGTTAATCCTGTCTAAACCTAACCCGGCAGAGCCGGAACAACCAAATTGGTAAGCAACCTAATGAAAAAATTATTTCCCGCCGCCGCTGCCATGCTCCTGCTGTTTTTGACAATTTCAACGGCCCTGGCCGGCTCACTAGAAACTCAAAGCACTCCGCTCACGGCCTTTGAGATCGCACAAAAAGTCTATGACCGGGATCTTGGTGATGATGTCACCACGATAGCCTCCATGGCTTTAATCAGCCGAAACGGACGCACCAGGCTGCGGGAGTTTACCATTCAAAGCAAGGATTACGGCCCCGTCATCAAGCAGCTGATCCGTTTTACGGCTCCGGCCGATATCGCCGGCACCGGTTTTCTCTCCCTCGAAAAAGATGACAACACAACCGAACAATTTCTCTACCTGCCGGCCTTAGGCCGCACCCGCCGCATCGTCTCATCCCAAAAAAACCGCAGTTTTGTCAATACCGACTTTACTTACGAGGATATGCAGAGACGGTCGCCGGATGACTGGCACCACACCTTGAACGGCAGTGAAACCATTAATAACACCGACTGTTTTATCATCACCAGCACCGCTAAAGATGAAACCGACACCGCTTACAGCAAGATTAAATCCTGGATCGCAAAAGATTCTTTTATGCCCTTAAAAGTAGACTTCTGGAACAAAAAAAGCAAGCAAACCAAAAAGTACCAAGTTCAGACATTCAAAAACATCCAGAATATCATGACTGAAACCGAAGTTATGATGGAAAAGCTTGAAAAGGGCCACAAAACCATAATAAAAAGTACCTCCGTAACCTACAATCAAAATCTGACAGATAAAATTTTTACTAAAAGGCATCTTGAAGAATGGTAACTATAAGTCTGTGGACAAAAACAAAAAACAGTAAGACAGCAACGTCTCCCTGGTTTTTTAAATCAAGAAAGCAGCAACGTCCCCTGATTTTACACTTTCTGGCAGCTCTTTTGCCGCTGTTTATCTGCACTATCATTGCGGCACCGGCCCTGTCCAAAGAGCAAGTAATCCTGCAGGAGAGTTTCCCATTTTTAGAAGAGCTGACATTTAAAGGCTGGTTCGAGGGTTTAGGGGCTTTGGATACGGAAGAAGATAATGACACCGAACATACCAACCTCTTCCGCAACCAGATCCGCGTCGAATCCGGCTGGCGCCACACTTTTGACCCGGACAACAAACTCAAAGTAAAAA
>JAOZKP010000587.1 GCA_029935295.1 bacterium
GAGACCGGGCGGTCGCACTTATGCATAAAGGCTCAATCAGGCTGATTGATTCACCGCGATCTTCAGGTTCCATTATGTCCTGAATGATGTCTGCTGTTTTTTTGGTTTTAATCATTGTAATATTAATGATTTAGGGATATCTTCTACCACCTGATGTCCTGAATAAAGTCCGCTCTCTTAAAGTTAGCACTGCTATAGCATTATAGAATAAGAGAAGTCAAACATCCAATGGGGTCTGGGGTGGGGTCAAATCTTTATCCTTGACAATTTATGCCATAAAAAGAGGGAGAAAAATAGGAGATTGGGTTGGTGATTCGGATGCCGTTTTTATCGAACGGTTTTTTCAGGGTCGCTACCAGTTGGGTTGCTTTGGGAGGGTTTAATTTTTCTGTGTAGTAGCGAAGGTGCCGCGACAGTTTTTCGTCGGAGTATTTGACTTCGATCAGTTCTTCGATTATCCCTTCTTTAAGTATAACAAAATCTATCTCTCGTCCCTCTTTATCCCTGATGAACTTCAGTTCGTAACGGAAACCATCACGGTCTTCCAAAAAATGCAGACGTTTGATCAAAGTGGTTGCGACAAGGTTTTCAAACCTGGCGCCGTCATCACCCAAAACATCACCATTATCAAAGAAGTAAACCTTGGGCGGCTTCAGGATGGCCCGGGGCAGAGAACGGGAATAAGGTTTTACCGAAAAAAGCAGGTACATCCGTTCCAGAATTTCAAGCCAGTTTTTTGCGGTTTTATAGGATACCTGAACATCACCGGCCAAGTTTGAGAGGACGACCAATCCACCGACCCGGTTCCTGAGCAGATCCAGAAATAGAGAAAGTTCCTGCAGGTTGCGGATGGATTCTAAATCACGAATATCTTCTCTTATGATTCTGTCGAAGCGTTCCCGGCGCCAGCGGCGGGTCTCTTTGACATCATTCTCAAGGAATGGTTCCGGAAAGCCGCCTAACTGCATCAGCCGCTTGAAACCTTCTGTCGGCGATATCCCTTCAGGAAGTTCGTCGATGGTAAATGGGTGCAGGCGCCAATAGTGATATCTTCCCAAAAGGGAATCTCCACCTCTGCGGTAGGTGTCCAGACGTGCTGATCCTGTAATCAAAAAAGAGTGATTCTCGCCAGTAACATCATAAATTCCTTTAAGCCAGTTTTTCCATTTTGGAAATTTGTGGATCTCATCAAAAACCAGGCATTCAGTATCGGTGCGCCACTTTTTGTTTAGGATTCTCTGGCGGTCTTCATCATAATCCCAATTAAAATATTCTCCATCAGGATAGCTGGTTTTCAAGAGATACTTAGCCAGTGTCGTTTTTCCGACTTGACGCGGACCGCCGATAAAAACCATTTTTTTTGTCAGATCTTTAAGTATGTAGGGCTCTATGTAGCGCATATGTCTACTTTACCACATAGTCCATTTTAGTCAAGGCTATTTTGTAGTACGAGGAGGGGGCATCTTTATCCTTGACAGGGTAATGTTTGGTCGGTGGTAATGACAACTAGTAATGACAACCGAAAATTGGTGGATTATGAGAACGCCACAACCATTGCTTCGCCTACTTTGACGGGGTCGCAGCTTTATAA
>JAOZKP010000588.1 GCA_029935295.1 bacterium
CAGTTGTGACAGGGAGTAACATCTTAACCGTTGTCCCTTGATCTGGAATACTTTCAACAGTAAGAGCTCCGTTATGGGCCCGCATTATGCCCACAGCCAATATTAAATATTCGACCCTACTTCGGATAGATTAGATTGTGAAATAGTTTGTCTTCCTATTCTCTCCATTTTGATTTATTGTGAGCCGCTCAAAATTATATTCTCTATAACAACACATCCCCCACTTACGGTCAAAGAACCGGCAATAGTTGAAGCTCCATCACAGATAGTGAAATCTTCATTCCAGCCACCAGTCAAGATTACTGTTAAACCATCTTCATCAAAAGTCAATGAACTGTCATTGATATCATCATATACGCCAGACCTGACTAGAATATTTCGTTCCTCATAGTCATCTTCAACGGCTTTAGTGTATCCATCGCAAACCGTTTTATAGTAAGGATGGTTGTTAATCAACCTTTCCCAGTCAACCAAGATATCTCCACCCCCGGCACTGCAAATCATAGTCTTTGTTTCTGAATTATCGTAGAAATCAAAAACCTCCAAAGTAGCCGTGTAACAACCCGGTTCAGCATAGGTGTGGATAGGTTCCCAATCATTGCTGACTTCGCCATCACCAAAGTTCCAATACCATTTAGAAATATTGGCAATGGAATGGTTCAAAAAGGTAACGGTGAGTGATTCACCTGGGGCATCAGTACCAAAATCAGCTTTAAGTGGGGTGTCTGCTAGCGTAAGACGGCGTCTGTACGAAACAGTACTGTTCTGAATCGGGACAGTATCAGAGTTGCCATCATATACAACCAATCTCCAGTAGTAAGAGCTTCCTACAGGCAAGTTGCCGGAGATTGGAACGGTCATACTTGTACCTGTAGTCAAGGGTGAATCATAGCAACTTATCAGGCCTCTGACATCATAAACCCTTATCTTGTAATAATAAGCCCTGGCCGGTTGCTGGGGATCAAATAATGGTGCCCAACTGAAGGTGATTTGTTCACCATCAAAATAGGAGTTTTTTGGAGTAAGTAAATCATCATCAATGAAAGGAAGTGGATTGCGATTATGATATGTTGCTCCAGTAATTATAGGACCGCCATTTACTCCCATATTGAACGTGTAAAAGCCATTGCTAAGTATGGGAGGGTTAGTGGTGGTATAAGTGTAAAACATCGGTACGGTTCGGTAGGTAGTATATGAATCCAGATTAAAAATATTGAAGTCTGGGTCAGTCACTGTAAAAAAATCAATGTCCCAGGGGGCTACATGGTTATTGTTGGTCATTATCCATGTAGACTGGTAACTCGCCAGCTCCATATTTGTGACGAGAGCGTTATCTAAGTTGGGCTCTTCCACTCTGGAGCCGGTATAAAAAGTGTAAAACTCGCTTTGCTGTGTATTAGAATAATCACTGTCACTTACTCTGGCGAACCATCTATAGGCGGTGTTGGGCTGTAATATTCCATCCGGTACTTCGAGAATCGGCTCTTGCGTTAAGCCCCCTAGATAGACAATCACCTTGCCATTGTAATCCATGATAAAGAACTTGTAGTAGCAGTCTCCTCCTGCGGAATCAAAACTAAGGATCGGCC
>JAOZKP010000589.1 GCA_029935295.1 bacterium
AATTTTACTCTCTTGTGAATTACTAGGTTTCTCACCATCAAGAACTCGCACATACCACCTATATGGAGTGTTAGGTTGAAGCAAACCTTCAGGTACAGTAAAACTGGTATCGGCGGTCACTTCACTGCCGTACCAGATAGCCCTGCCGCTATAATCCATTACATAGACCTTATAAAAATAACCCTGACCAACTGAGTCGAAACTTAAAGTCGGCGTTGTTGATCCAACATAGCTTTCAGTTGCCGGCAAGCAGCTATCATCATTGACCCGAGGGACATTTTCATTATAAACAAAATCTTCAATCGCCGTAACTACCCTGCCCTTACGATCCGTAACCGTAAATGTGTATTGGCCATTTTCAACAATCCCACTTGGAGCTGCCAGATAAACTAGGTTACGATGCCGGTACGATGTCACAACTCTCAGATCAAAAACTCCGGATGGACCTTCTACTTTACAGGAATAATCAACATCCTGGGGGCTTGGACCGGTGATATATGCATAGAAAAGAGTACTCAACGAATCATCTGGCTTTTTCCTGGAAACCACACCAACACTCTTAATAACTGGAGCTGGGAAATCCAGGATGTCGTCGATAATAAAATTAATATTTTCAACTTCGTCACCAGGATTTACCGTAAGTGCTACAGCATCACCACACTCACGGGTACCATCTTTACCAAAACCATCCCACCACTCATTATCCAAAGGGGGAGTATCCGGCCAATAACTAACCCAAGCCTTCAAGTAATAGGTTCCCGCCGGAATAATGATCCTATAAGTGCCATCAGCACCAGTAAAACCATCAAACCACATGCTGCCACAATCACATTTGTTACTGTAAGTGTTCATCAATATACGCTCAAGAGGTTGCCCGGAACTATCTGTAACAATTCCGGTTATAATTGCCGCTGATTCCAAACTGAAATCAACCCCTGAAAGATTTTGCCCTTCATTTAAAGTAACAGCAATTGCAGCACTACAATCCCTGACACCGTCACCATCAAAACCATCCCACCACTCATCGACAAAGGTTAATTCACTGGAACTTGGCCTAGCCTGTAAATAATAATTCCCGGAAGAATGTACTGCGATCTGATAATTTCCATTTTCATCAGTATAGCCGTTACTTACATAACTTTGATTACAAACTTCAACATAAGCATCCACACATACACCTGCAATAGGAATATCAGACTCATCAACCACAGTTCCAGAAATAATAATGGGTGATGCAACAACTAAATCTCTCTCACTATCACTTGGGACTGCAACAGCCGCCTCACAATTATCATCCAACCCTTCACCATTCCACCAATAACCACCAAAGAACTCAGCATACATATAATAATTTCCAACCGGAACAGATATACTGTAATTACCTGAAGCATTGGTTATGCATCGAAAACTTAAGCCACCACTCCAACACTGTTTTTCATTGAAAAGTATAAATTTTCCGACTAATGGATTACCTTTATCATCAATTACTGTCCCGGTTATAACTGCGGCCCTATCAAGAGAAAAGTCTTTATCAATGACCTCTCCGACAGTAGCGGTAATTGGTTCGGCAATGTCACAACCAGTCGT
>JAOZKP010000590.1 GCA_029935295.1 bacterium
AAATAATGCTATGTAAAGTGCAAGAGAAATCGACAACATCCCTTGAAAAGGCTTGCACTTATGATTACCTACGACGACCCAAAACAGCAGCCGTTACCCGGCTTCGAAAAATTTCATGGCTTCCCCCTGGTAATGGATAATCGCTGGGTAAAGCTCAGCAAACTTATTCCATGGGACGAGTTCAGTAAAGCCTATGACAAGAATATGAAATCCGGCGTGGGACGCCCTGCAAAACCGGCACGTTTGGTAATTGGTGCCGTCATCATCAAACACAAACTCTGCCTGAGTGATCAGGAGACTATTGATCAGATTCGGGAAAATCCGTATTTGCAGTATTTTGTTGGTTTCAATAGCTTCCAGACCGAAGCTCCATTTGTACCCTCTTTGTTCGTAGAGATTCGTCGCCGTATGGGTGATGATTTGTTTGAGTGCTTCAATCAATCCATTATTAATCTTCTGGAAAGCACGCCTAAAACCAAAGTCAAAAAGTCTGCCAACAGTAACAGTCAGGAAACCGCTTCATCGTCTCAGTCTCACAATGATCAACCTGAAACAAAGCCGGAACCGGAAACCCATAAGGGTAAACTGATTATAGATGCAACCGTGGCCGAACAGGCAATCCGTTTTCCTACCGATCTCGGCCTGCTCAATGAGGCTCGAGAGATAAGCGAGGCTCTGATCGATACGTTATATCCCGTCAGTGGTCTCAAGAAAAAACCCAGAACCTACCGTCGGAAAGCTCGGAAGGCCTATCTCTCAATAGCAAAACAGAAAAGCCCGCTTAAGAAAAAGCGCCGCAAGGCCATCAAACAACAGTTGCAGTTTCTCAAAAGGAATCTTACTCATATTGATAATCTCCTGGATATGGTTGCCGATGAAAGAGCTTTGACAGATCACCAGAGGAGGCAGCACTGGATCATTCAGGAAGTCTACCGACAACAGTATGAAATGTTGTGTAACGGAGAACAACGCTGTGATAATCGCATCGTCAGTATCAGCCAACCTCATGTTCGCCCCATAGTCAGAGGAAAAACCGGGAAAAAGGTGGAGTTTGGGGCCAAGTTGGGAGTCTCTTTGACAGGTAACGGAATTGCACATGTAGACAACCTTGATTGGAACGCTTACCATGAAGGGCATGATCTTCCCGCTCAGGTTGAAAATTACAAGAAGCGCCATGGCCATTATCCCGAAGCTGTTCTGGCAGATCAGATATACGGTTCAAGGGAAAATCGCAGGTATTTGGATGGCTGCAACATCAGATTTGCCGGGAAAGCATTGGGACGGCCAAAAAAAGAGACCTCTAAAAATAGAGATGAACTTCGAGAAGAAAGGCGACAGAGAAAAGCTGAGTACCAGCAGAGAATCCCAATAGAAGGTAAGTTCGGACAAGGTAAAAATGGGTACCGGTTGAGCTATATCAGAGCACGTACCCAATCAACGTCAGAAGCTTGGATTCGTAGTATCTTTCTGGTAATGAACCTGCTGGTTCTGGCCAGTAGTTTTTTGCGCCCTCTAAAAACCGGGCTATCGGACTCATATTCTTTTATCAAAGAACTGGTTTTACATATTTGGTCGGGGCTGAT
>JAOZKP010000591.1 GCA_029935295.1 bacterium
GCGGTAGGTTCGATAGTATTGCTGTCAAGTGTCTAACCCAAACCATACACTTGACAGTGAACAAGCGCCCGTAGTTTTTGGGGGCATTGTCGGCACTGTAAGTGAATGAAGGTATTGTAAATTTGTAAGCGCTTACAATGTAAAATGAGGAGGGTGAGAACTGAATTCATCACTGAATTTATCTGTAAATAATGTTGTTGCACAATCACCAATTTTAATTTATAAAAATATGCCCAATTATAATTTTTGACTTTTACCATAACCTCTTCATATTTTCCTAAGGAGTGTTTCATGCCTAAACGCGAGGATATCAACAAGATTCTGATTATCGGTTCCGGCCCTATTGTTATTGGTCAGGCCTGTGAGTTTGACTACTCCGGCACCCAGGCCTGTAAAGCTTTAAAAGGGCTCGGTTACGAGATTGTTCTGGTCAACTCCAATCCGGCCACGATTATGACCGATCCGACGGTTGCCGATGTCACCTATATTGAACCTTTAAACCTCGCCACCATAACCGAGATTATTGCCAAGGAACGGCCTGATGCTCTGCTCCCTAACCTTGGCGGACAAACCGCTTTAAACCTCTCTTTTGCTCTCTCCAAGGAGGGTGTTCTTGAGGAGTATGGGGTAAAGGTTGTCGGCGTCAATATTGACGCCATTGAACGCGGCGAGGATCGTCAGGAATTCAAGAATACGATGGCCCGTCTCGGTCTTGAAGTAGCGGCCAGTGAGATTGCCACCACTCTCAAGGAAGCTGAAGTAATTGTTGAGAAGATGGGACTGCCAGTAGTTATCAGGCCCGCCTATACCATGGGGGGTACTGGCGGTGGATTCGCTTATAACAAAGATGAGTTTAAGGTCATTGCAGCCCGGGGACTGGCCGCCAGCCCGGTAAGTCAAATTTTGGTCGAGGAGTCGGTTTTAGGTTGGGAAGAACTTGAACTTGAAGTTGTCCGCGATGCCAAAAGCCAAAAAATCACTGTCTGTTTCATAGAAAATGTCGATGCCATGGGGGTTCACACTGGAGATTCCTTCTGTACGGCCCCGATGCTAACGATCTCTAAAGAGCTCCAGGATCGTCTGCAAAAATACTCTTACGATATCGTTGATGCGATTGAAGTTATCGGCGGCACCAACGTCCAGTTCGCGCATGACCCGGAAACCGGAAGAGTCGTGGTTATCGAGATCAATCCCCGCACCTCACGTTCGTCGGCTCTGGCTTCCAAAGCCACCGGTTTTCCGATCGCCCTGATCTCCGCCATGCTCGCCTGCGGCCTGACGTTGGACGAAATCCCTTACTGGCGACTTGGCACCTTAGAAAAATACAGCCCCTACGGAGATTACGTCGTCGTCAAATTTGCGCGTTGGGCCTTTGAGAAATTCAAAGACGTTGAAGATCGCCTAGGCACCCAGATGCGAGCCGTCGGCGAAGTCATGAGTATCGGCAAAAACTACAAAGAGTCATTCCAAAAAGCGATTCGCTCACTCGAAAATGGCCGTCCCGGCCTTGGTTTTGCAAAGGATTTCAATCAAAAAAATCTTGAAGAATTGATGGAGATGCTACACGAACCGAGTAGCGA
>JAOZKP010000592.1 GCA_029935295.1 bacterium
ATGGTCTCGTAAAAAGTCCTAAATTCGTCATTTTGGCAATTTCACACCTAATGATTTCAATAGGTTACGAGTTGAAAATTTTCAAATTTTACCTTTTTACGGATTCATCAAAATTGGATTAATATAAAAAAGCGGTACAGGTTTTATGACCTGTACCGCTTTTTTTGTGGAAAATTATTACCGAGAACTCTAACTGCGTTTTCTGCGAACCCCCATTAGGCCGAGCAGTCCAGAACCCAGCAGCCAGATAGCACCGGGAACCGGTACCGGGGCAACGTGCATTTTGTAATCTTCAGTTTCGCCTTGCCGTAAATGACCGGTTGCTTGAATGTTAGATCCGACATTCCAAGCAACTGCGACACCATTTTGGTAGTTACCGTTGAATGTTCCATCCGTCTCAAAACTTCCTTGAACGCCATTGATTGATTCCGAACATGAAACCCGGGCCCGCAGCCAGGTGTCGCCGGAAAAGGAAGTACCGATGGTAATGTCTCCGCTGAAAAAGTCTTTTGTTTCATATTTTTTATTGTCTTGTTGCCCGTCTGGAATCTGGCTACTGCCAGAGCCCCAGCTTGTAGTTTTATCCATTCTATTAAAGAAAATATTCTCGCTATCACTCCAGTCGCCATCACCATTCAGGTCCAGCCAAACTCCCAGATCATCATAAGGATGCCGGCCGTAATTAGCCCGGGTGACTGCAAACTTAAACTTCACTGTATCGCCTTGTTTTAGATTTAGAACATTATCTCCCCACTGGTTCCAGCTACCGCCATTAACTGACCAAGAAACACCATCATCATAGGTGTCAGGATTTTTTTGAGAACCTTCTTTACTCCATCCAGTTCCAAGATATTGCCATGTTTGGTTATTGTGTTTTGCCTGACCATAACCAACAGCATCTCCAAATTCGAAAGACGGGCTGGCTGGTGTTGCCCCAGCATATGTGGCGCAGAGTAATGATAATAGAAATACCGAAATAATCAAACCTGTAATTTTTCTCATGATGCTCCCCCTTAGTTAATTAAATCAATGTTTGCTTGAGAAAGTAATTAATGAATTCTACTTGATACTTTTTAAGTATATTCCAAATTTAACATCCCCTTAGACTGATGTCTATCCGTCACAAGTATGAATCTTTAGATCATTTGTCTCTTTTTTCCATAAAAATATCGTGTAATGGGTGTTTTTTAATACTTTAGTTTGAATTGTATTATTGATATACCTCTATAATGATTCTGGTTGTCACTTGATTCTTTGCTGCGCTACTTTACTTGACGGGGAGGGTTTTGCCGTGTAAGATTGGGAACCTAAGATTTGAGTGGAACACCAGTTTCAAGTTTTGCTCTCCTGACCATCTCTTTGTCCTTAAATATTTCCCGCTAAGACGCAAAGACGCGAAGGAATTCAAACATTTTGCTGTTTTTTGGTTTTCTTAGTAGGGAATAAATATAAATCATGAAAAATAACTTATCAAAGTTAGGTTTTTTAAGGGTCATGCAAAGCCCCCGAACTTTTTAACCGTATGAAACTATGGGCATCTATAATCTCGAAAAACTTTTCTCTCCTGTAATCTCATCTGT
>JAOZKP010000593.1 GCA_029935295.1 bacterium
GCGACAAAATAGTCACCAAAGAGAGTCAGATCATTGCCATCAACATCCAGGTCTCCATTATAGTCTTGAGGGCAAGTTAGAGGTTGAGAGGTTATTTTGTCACCGTAAAACACTGAGACGTTCTGACTGTAATCTGAAAACTGAGCATAAACTATTTTCATGCCGGAAGCCATGGTTCCGCCATAAGCCGAGAGGTTCCAATTGTTGTAGACATTCGTGTAATTGTACCAAGGTGACCAGGTGCTGCCGTTATTGCTGAAGCGCATATTTTCAACCCCACTTAAACCATCAACAGCACTCAGGTTCAACGTCACCAGAGGTGTATCAGTTTGGGCTGCTCCACTATTTATGAGTATGGACCCGGTCGGTAATTGAGTGTCAAATATACTGGCCGTGTCGCCGTTACCACTGGGCGTTGCTTCCCACCGTCCTGATCTGTCAGTAGATCTAGTGGCAAAGAAATACAGTCCATCACCATGACCAGGAATAAAATTGAAAGTACCAAAGTCATCTCCCAGGGAAAGGCCGCTGTTGGTCCACATACCCCCCAACTCTTTTTTATAGTAAAGTAAGGTTGAATTTACCCCACTGGTGGCATCGCTGGCAGTCCACTGGACTGGAAAGGGAGAGCTGTTAACATATTTTGCTGAAGAGCACGAAGATATAGGGTTTACAGTATCATAAACAGTGCTGTCTTTACCGTCTCCAATAGGATTTGCTTCCGGATTCTGAGCATTATCCTTGGCCCGGGAATAGAAATAATAGGTGCCGTCTCCGGCAATCGGGGTGTAGTGCACGGTGCCACTGGTACTGGTTGCAGAGAGACCGGTATAGGTCCAGAAACCGGAAGTCCCCTTCTTGACCCAAAAATCGACCCATTCGATACCACTTGCCGGTGCGGGATCAGAAAACGCGAAAGTTATGGGTATCGAAGCACCTGTATCATAGGTTGGGGTATTACAAGTGGAACTCGGGGATACTGTGTCGTAAAAAGTAGATGATTCAGCCACCGTAGGAACAACCTCCCAATTGCTGCCGACATCGACCGAACGAATCGCAAACTCATATAGTCCATTTCCAGCAGACGGAAGGTAGGTAAAGGTGCCACTGGTTCCGGCTGCAAACTGTCCTGACCAGCCAAAAGACCCGCTCCCGGGCTGCTTAACATAGAGGTAGCTATTTTTGACCCCGGTCTGGCTGTCCGAGGCGGTCCAGCTGACGGAGATAGGAGAGCTATTGGCATAGGCCGGTGAGCTGCAAGCTGACGTTGGTGGGGTGGTTTCCACCCTGATACTGACCCCATACATTGTGGAATAGGTGTAGATTTCCCCATAACTGTGGCTATCAAAGTCAAGAGGTAACCAGTAGGTAGCGGCAGTGCCAATCCCGGAGGTAGTTAAAGTATATGTAGTTTCCTGGGGATTGTCCGGATACGGGCCCGGCACAATTGTTGAGAGGCTGTGACTGTTACCATCGTTTACACTTACCCCTGTGATATTATTCAAGGTCACAGTATTGTCATGAGCGTTAATGGCACTATTGTTGAAAATTCGAACTGTGACATCAAATGTTTGG
>JAOZKP010000594.1 GCA_029935295.1 bacterium
AAAATTAAAACCTGGCAGATGGTAAAACCGGGTGAGTTGAAGTTGACGGAAGTCGATATGCCGGAGATTAAAGCCGGTGAAGTTTGTGTTAAGGTTGCCGGTTGCGGTATCTGTCATACCGATCTTGGTTTCTTTTATGATGGCGTGCCGACAGTTTGTGAACCGCCTTTGACTTTGGGCCATGAGATTAGTGGCGTGGTCGTCGGTGGTGATGCCGAGATGATCGGGAAAGAGGTCATTATTCCGGCGGTTATGCCCTGTAATGAGTGCGAAATGTGTAAAATGGGCCGCGGCAACCGCTGCCTGAAACAGAAGATGCCGGGTAACAGTATTGGTATGTATGGCGGTTTTTCCAGTCATATCGTCGTCCCGACTGCCGGTCTTTGTGTCATCGAAAATCGTGGCGCGCGGCCATTGGCCCATTACGCAGTAGTCGCCGATGCCGGGACTACTCCCTATCAGGCCGCAATTAGGGCTGAACTCGATAAACCCTATTTTGCTGATGGTGATCTCGTTGTTGTCACCGGCGCCGGTGGCGGGGTTGGCACCTATATGACCCAGATTGCCAAGGCAATGGGCGCAAAAGCGGTGGTTGCCATCGATATCGATGATGCCAAACTCGAACGGGCGCTTAAATACGGGGCCGATCTCGCAATTAATCCGATGGGTAAAACCAGCAAGGAAGTTAAAGCCGAGATTAAAGCTTTCTGCAAAGAAAAAGGCTATCCCCACAACTACGGCTGGAAGATTTTTGAGTGCTCCGGCAGTAAACCGGGCCAGGCTTTAGCGCTCGATCTTCTATCATTCATCGGCAAACTCATTGTTGTTGGTTTCTCGATGGCTAAACATGAGTATATGATTTCAAAACTGATGGCCTTTGATGCTGAGATGATCGGGACCTGGGGCTGTCATCCGAAATACTATCCGGCCGTGCTGGAAATGGTTCAAAACGGCAAAGTTGAGATCGATGCTTTCCTCGAAACCCGGCCGATGAGCTCAATCAAAGAGTCCTTTGCCGAAGTCCACGCGGCTCCAATCAGCCGCCGGATAGTTCTGATTCCGGATTTCGATTAATTAACTATATTTTTAAGGAGAAAAAAATGTCTTTAGATTGGATACCGAGAGAAAACGAGCCCAAGAATCACTTTCTTTGGGAAGATGAACACTTTGGTGGTGAGGGCGATGCCCCTTGTACAATTTATGAAAAACGTCCGGTGATTGATCCTGACGGCAAGGAAGTTGAGGGGCTCTATACCGCTTGGATTATTCTAAATAATCCGCGTCAGTTTAACTCCTATACGACCGAAATGGTTAAAGGTGTAATTGCTGGTTTTCAGCGGGCTTCTGCCGACCGTCAAGTAGTCGCTGCGATCTTTACTGCAGTTGGTGATAAAGCTTTCTGTACCGGTGGGAATACCAAAGAGTATGCCGAATACTACTCCAAACGGCCCCAGGAGTATGGCGACTATATGGATCTCTTTAATGGCATGGTCGATGCGATTTTAAATTGTAAAAAACCGACTATCTGCCGGATTAACGGGATGCGGGTTGCCGGTGGTCAGGAGATCGG
>JAOZKP010000027.1:0-3690 GCA_029935295.1 bacterium
TCGGGCTTATTGTCGGATTTGTCTCCAGCCTTTTTATCGGGATTGGTTTTGCCGGAGCCGCTAATTGGGTTATGCCGGCTACCCCTCTGTCCATGGATAAGCTGTTTGTTAAGCTCTCTTATGTTCGTGGAGAGAGTCGGATTCCTGGTGCGGCGACAGAGCCGTGGCCGCGGGAGATAAAATATCAGCGGCGGATTATCGATTTTCATAACGATAAATTCAAACTCGAAAGTGAAATTTTCCGGCTTGATCATCCGCCGCAAAAGATTATTCCACATGCGGTCGGCATCAGCGAGGTTCTCTGGGCAATATGTCCGCGGCAACGCCTGTTAATGTTTAATGAGGTTGCCGCCGACCCGCGATTTTCGATGATCGCTGATGAGATTGCCGCGACCCGGCGGAGTTTTAATTCAAAAGAGAGTGAACTTATTATCGCGGCTCAGCCTGATCTCGTTCTGACAGTTATTTTTTCAGATGCGATTTTCAAACAGAGATTAAGGCAGGCCGGGATTCCGACTTTGGATTTAGGTTCGCCGGATTCACTGGAATCTGTTCTGAAAGAGATTAAGCTCTTGGGGGAGATTCTGGGTGAGGATGCCAATGCTGCGGCACTGCTGCGAATAATAAAAAGTGAGCAGGCGCGCTTATCTGCGGCACTGCCGCCGCAACCAACACCATTGCGGCTTCTTTACTATGATATGGGCGGTTATATCCCAGGGAAGTCATCGAATTTTACTTCACTTTGTGAGATGGTTGGGGCGGTAAATGTCGGCGCGGAACAGGGAATTAACTCATGGCGCCAGATCGACCATGAAACTTTACTGAAATGGGACCCGGATATAATTATTATACCCTTGGAGAGTAACCTCAAGGTTACTTTGCTTCAAGATCCATTGCTGCAGCACTGCCGGGCTTTAAAGTCCGGTAAATTACTGCCGATTCCCGGTCTCTATCTGCGGACTAATTCACAATTTCTTCTCTTAAGCGCCAATCTTC
Source organism: bacterium (assembly GCA_029935295.1). Taxonomy (GTDB): domain Bacteria; phylum Desulfobacterota; class Anaeroferrophillalia; order Anaeroferrophillales; family Tharpellaceae; genus Tharpella. Next base: position 997 of record JAOZKP010000027.1, read on the forward strand.
TGGCCGGAATAATCTATCCCGATGCCTATTGAGAAAAAAACGCTGACTGTTTTCAGCCTGACTCTGATTCTACTGGTACTGCTTGCCGGCGGGGTGATTATTTCGTTGACGAACGGTTCCTGGGAGATCAGCAGCAGCCGGGTCATAGATATTCTGCTGGCTCAGTGTGGGCTCGGGGGCAAATCTTCTCCGGTCGAAATTGCGATTATTTGGGATGGCCGGCTGCCGCGGGTGTTAACCGCAGCCCTGGTAGGTTTTTCACTTGCGGTTGCCGGAGCGGTAATGCAGGGGATTTTTAAGAATCCGATGGCCAGTCCCGGGGTTATCGGCATCAGTTCGGGTGCCGCATTAGGGGCAGTCCTGGCGATCTATCTGGGCCTGGCGGCGATTTTTCCGCAGGCTCTGCCGATTATGGCGATTGCCGGGGCATTGGCAACTTTGATTACGGTCTATTTGATCGCTACCAGTGCCGGACGCACTTCAATTGCGACACTACTGCTTGCGGGAATTGCCTTAAATCTTATTTTAGGGGCGGTCACTTCATTTGTAATTACATTAAGTACGAAAGAATTTGATATCGGTCGTGTGATTGTTACTTGGTTGATGGGAGATCTCAATAATCGTCTCTGGCTCCACGTCAGAATTGTCGCGGTAACTTCGGTTACGGCGTTGGTTCTGATTTTCAGTTATGTGCGCGAGCTTAATATCCTGATGCTGGGGGAGGAGGGGGCGGCCAATCTCGGGGTTGAAGTTGGCCGGGTCCGGAATATTCTCCTGCTGGCAGCATCAATAATGACCGGTGGTGCGATTGCGGTCGCCGGGGTTATCGGTTTTATCGGCCTGGTGGCCCCGCATATGGTCCGCGCCGCAGTTGGCCCTGACAATCGTCGCCTGATCCCTTTAGCCGGCCTTCTGGGAGCAATTTTTCTAGTCTATGCCGATCTTTTTGTCCGTCTCTATATCCCGGTAGATCTTAAAGTCGGGGTCTTAACTTCACTTCTAGGCGGTCCTTTCTTTATCTGGCAAATTGTCCGTTACCGCAACCGTTTTGAGTACATGTAAAGTTGTAAGTTAAATCGTAAATACATTGCCGCGGTTGATAAGAAAATATGGGTCAACTGCGGCTTTGCAGGCTTTCAGTTGATCGATGGCAGCTTGATCGTAGAGAACGAGAAAATCTTTGCGTTTGCGTTTGCCGGTGCCGTGTTCTCCGGAATAGACACCGTCCAGAGCAACGGTTTTAGTGATGAAAAGGTCGTAAATCTCAGTTGCCTTCTGTAGCCTTTTCTGGTCCGGGAGCAGAGTAAAATGGAGATGACAGTCGCCGAAGTGGCCGAATGAGAGATAGTCGATACCTTCACTTTCGATTAATTTGTGGGCGTAATTGAGAAATTCGGCAAAATTCTCCGGCGGGACGACCGTATCGGTCATGATGGTGTAGGTGCCGTGCTGCTGGATAACCTCAAGGGCGTTAGCCGGCATTGAGTGGCGTGACTCCATGAACATTCGGCGTTTGGGTTCATTGTCGAGCAGAATCACAGCTTCAGGGTCGATACCGCAGTTTGCTGCCAGCAGGCGGTTGAACCAGGTTTCAATCTCCTGATCAAGATTTTTTTCTGCGGTCACCGGAATTTGCAGGTAGATGGCAACCTGGTTATCTCCGTAGAAGAGCTTTTCTTTGTGATCCATATATTGGATGGCATTGACACCGAAATATTCAAACGCACTTAAACCACTGAAATCAGATTTAAATTTCTCTTCCATGAAAGCATAGAAGGCCAGAGCCTGACTTTCGCCGGGTAGGGAAAAGAAGAGATCAATATAATCTTTCGGGCGTGGGCTGAGTTTTAAGATACAGCTCGTAACCAGGCCGAAAAGACCTTCGCTGCCGATAAACATATCGATCAGATCGATTTTGCCGTCAGGGGATGAGAAAGGGCCGCTGGCATTTTTAATTTCCGGCCGGGGATAGGTCGGCACCGGCCAGTTGCAGGTTTGATCATCGTTTGTCAGGATGAATTTTCCCCCTTCTGAAACGTATTGGCCGCGTTCAGCTTTGATCTTCAGGCCGTCCGGGAAAATAATATCAAGACCTTTGACCCAATCCCGGGTTGCGCCGATCTCACCGGGCGTAAATCCGGAAGCGTTGCAGGCGATTGTGCCGCCGACCCAGGCGTCACCCCGGCTTGTGGGGTCAACCGGGTAGTGCAGGGCCTTTTTGGTCTCTTCCAGGATTTTATCCCGCAACTCCTCCAGTATGATATTGACCGGGCTCGTGACAAGTTGCTCTTTTTCGTTAATAACAATCTCAGTATCGTTAAGTTTGGCGGTCGACAGGACAATGCCATTTTCTGCCGTGGCGCTGCCGGTCAGGTTCGAGCGGCCGCCGGAGAGCGTGATTGGGATCTTTGCGGCGCGGCCGGCCCGCAGGATGATTGCGGCCTGGCGCTCATTTTCCGGCCGGCAGAGGGCTTCGGCCTGAGCTGGTAGGTTGGAGCTGTCGGAAGCAAACCCGGCAATGATTTCCTGATCCAGAATGAGTTTTAAAGAGAATTTTTCGAGCAGGAAATTAGCAATTTCAGGAAGTTTATCCAAGCCTTGATGGTTGTCGCAGAAATTATCAATCTCCAGGTATTCAGAATCACTTAAAACTTTGACCAACGGTACAATATTAGTGCTCATCTCATCGCCTCT
>JAOZKP010000027.1:3790-16830 GCA_029935295.1 bacterium
TTTACTCAGCCAGTTGCAGAATCAATAATGGTCCGTCAGGAACCACCGCCCAGCGGGCATCAGGCCCGTGTTTGTGCAGGAGGTCAGTGATTGCCTGTTCCAGAGATTTGACCGGTTGCATATGGTATTTTTTAATTTCATCCGGCTTTAAACCGTCACTGTAGAGCCAAACTGGATGGTTGAGTATGACCTGATAGGTTTCCTGGGCGCACCATTGATCGGGAATGAAAAACTCTCGGGCCATAAGGCGCTCAATGAAAGATTTAGGATTGTCAATCATCTTTAATATTTCGATATATTCCGGACTGCCGGCACCTTCGCTGCAGGCACTGGCAATCAGAATTTCACCGCCGGTTTTGACCACTGGTGCAGCCCCGGTGATGCCTTTGACGGTTTGGTAAAGGTTGCAGTCGAGAGGAGCTCCGGAGTTGCAGGTGACGATAAAATCGAGCGGGGATTCAATCTCTCTGGTGCAGAAAGGGGCGAGAAAATCACAGCCTTCAAGGTGAGCTGCGACCGGATTTCCGGCAAACACCCGGGTGATCTTTTTGCTGGTATCAAGAGTTACATTAATAATGAAATCAGCTCCGGCCTTTTTCATTATCGCCAGACCGGCTTCATGAAAAGGATTGCCGGCAAGGGCTCCGTAAACTGTGTTCGGGTGGGCAATCATCTCAGGGCCGTGCATATATTCCAGGGTTTCAATTGACGAAATCCCCGGGAGAATTGATTTCCGGCCGCCGGAAAAGCCGGCCCACATATGCGGTTCGATAAAACCGGTTAATATTTTCAGGTCGGCGGCGATATAGTGGCGGTTGATCAGGGCGGGAACACCTTCGTTGACTTCACCCACGAGAACCATATCATCAACTTCTTTGGAAAAGTGGTTGATGATATGGTAGTTTTCGGCAATTTCAGCTCCGACCAGAGCAATCAGTTCAGCGCCTTCATTTGGTCGATGAATGCCGGTAGCGATGAGAATGGTAATGGCTTCCCTTTTAATGCCGGCATTCTCAATTTCAGCCAGCAGCGGTGGCAGGATAATCTTGTTGGGGACCGGCCGGGTTATGTCGCTGATGACAATGCAGGCGCTTTGGCAATTTTGCGCAAGTTTATTTAAAGGTTGGCTTGCAATCGGTGCGCGCAGAGATTTTAATATGGTGGCTTCAGGGTCTGCGACGGCCGGTGCCTGACGGGGTTCTAACACTCCCTGAAACCCTGGGGTTTTAGGGATCTCAAGTGGTAAACCGTCACAGCCGTAACTCATTGTGATTTTCATCGGTTCTCCTTATGCCCAAGAGCAGTTTCTGTATTGTGAAGTTATCCTTGAATTAACTTTTTTTCAAGTTTAATCGCCAAAAAATGTACAGTAATTAAAAGTTAAATGCAACTTGTTTACTTTTTTGACCGTCTTTTCAGAATTTGATTTTTGCTTTAATGAGTGAAGATTACTTTAGGTAGCCAGGTTATGACTTCCGGAAAGATGATCATGATTATCAATCCCAGTAGCTGCAGGCCGACAAATGGGATTATCCCGCGATAAATGTGGCCGATGTTTACCCCATCAGGCGCGACTCCTTTAAAATAGAAGAGAGCGTAGCCGAAAGGCGGGGTAAGGAATGAGGTTTGGAGGTTTACACACATAAGCATTGCAAACCACAGTGGGTTAAAGTCGAGTTCCATAGCGATTGGTGTGAAAATCGGTACGGTTACCAGCAGAATTGCAGCCCAGTCAATGAACATTCCCATAAAAAAGACGATAGCCATCATGATTGCGAGAACAGCGTAGCGGTGGAGGCCGCCTCCCAGAAGAAAATCAGCAACGACATCACCGCCGCCGATACTCAAAAAAACAGTACTGAAAAATTTACCACCGATAAAGAGCATCATGATCATGGCTGTGGTTTTGTAGGTCGAGATGCTGGCCTCTTTCAGGACTGTCCAGGTAAGTTGTTTGTTGGCCAGGGCCAGAATCATGGCGCCGACAACTCCTAAAGCTGCAGCTTCAGTCGGGGTGGCAATGCCGGTAAGAATAGTGCCCATGACGGCTAAAATCAGACCCAATGGTGGGACCAACGATTTTAAAGTCATGCCCCATTTCTGCATGGCACTGTGAGTGCGCTCGGTTTTTGCCAGCGGTGGCCCTAGGTTTGGATTGAGATGGCAGCGAATGGTGATGTAGAGAAAATAGAGTGATGCCAGAAGGATTCCCGGGAGAATGGCTCCGGCAAAAAGATTGCCGACCGAGGTCTCTTTGAAGCCGGTCAGACCGCCATAAACCACCAGCATAATACTTGGAGGAATAAGAATTCCCAGGGTTCCTGAAGCGCAGATGATGCCGGCGGTAAGTTCTTTCTGATAGCCTTTACTGATCAGAGCGGGGCCGGCCATAAGTCCCATGGCAACGACTGAAGCTCCGATAATCCCTGTGGTTGCTGCAAAGACGGTGCTGACAACGACAACGGCGAGGCCGAGTCCGCCCTTTAAACCCCCAAGTACGATGTAAAGAGACTCAAAAAGTTTTTCCGATACTTTTGAACGGTCGAGAACTTGGGCCATCATGATGAAAAGCGGGACTGCGACAATGACATAGTTCTGCATCAGGCCCCATGAGTTATTAGCGAACATGTCAAAGAGCATAGGCGCATTGAAGCCATTGTCGATAAGGCCGAAAAGGGCAGCGACCGCAGCCAGGGTATAGGCTAGAGGATGGCCTAGTGCAATGGCGACGATTAGGGTGACAAACATTAGGATTGTAAGTATTTCCGGGCTCATAGCTGCACCTCCTCAGTTGGGTAGCGGAGGTTGGAAAAATCCTGCAGCAACTTGGCCAGCATCTGGAGAAGAAGCAGGGTGAAACCGATCGCCATCAAAGTTTTGAAAGGGTAGGTTGGTGGTCCCCAGCTGGTTGATTGATGCTCCCAGTTTCGCCATGAGTCAAAGGCGTAGCTCCAGGAGAAGATGGTCATGCAGGCAAAGGTCGGAAAAAATATAATTAGATTAGTGGTAATGCCTAATATAGTTCGTTTTCGGTCCGGTAAACGGGCTTCGAAGATATCAATTGAAACATGGCCGTTATGGAGTTGGGTATAACTCAGGCCGAGGATGTAATGGATTCCGTAGATGAACGTTGTGGTTTCAAAGCCCCATGAGGTTGGCGCCGTAAAGATGTAGCGCATCACAACTTCATAGACGACAACTCCTACCATTGGCAGGATCAACAAGGCACACAAACTACCAATTTTTTCATTTATCAGATTTATCTTCTGGGCTAGTGGATGGTTCATTTTATCTCCGGAAAGTACAAAGACAAATTTCAAGATTAGTGTCCGGCATGGGTCAGGGGTAGAGAAACCCATGCCGGATGTGTTAGTTTTATTTAGTTAAGATTGAGGTTACTTACTCATTGGTTTTGCCGCCGATAAAAGTTTTATAGGGCCAGGGGGTGACGCCTGAGCGGATCTCGCGCCAGTCGGCAAAATCATCTATCAGAGCGTCCTGTGAGTTAAGCACCTTTTTAACGTCAGGATATTTAGCTTTTAAGTTGTCCAGGTGAGCCTGGGTGGTTTTTTTGAATGCAATAATCGTATCTTTTTCCATTTTGACAAATTCGACATTTTTCTTAAAAAGTTCGATCGCTTTGATGTTGAGGTTGGTTGTCCAGTTGTAGCTCCAGAGCTGAGTCTCTTTGGCGCAGATTTTGACAATCCACTTGAGATCTTCGGGCAGTTTATTCCAGGCATCTTTGTTAAAGAAGAGGCCGAATTGGCAACCCGGCTGATGGACGCCAGGCTCAATCACGTATTTGGTGATTTCATCAAAACCCATTGGGTAGTTTAGGGCTGGAGTTGAAAATTCGGCCGCATCAATTACCCCGCGTTCGAGGGCAAGATAGACTTCACCGCCGGGCAACGGGCTGACTGAAGCGCCCATTTGATTCATGATATCCATGAACCAACCCGGAGTTCGTACTTTCATGCCTTTGAAATCTTCGAGTTTGGTAGCTCGTTTATTGGAAAAAAGGCCCATCTCTTGTCCACATTGACCGCCGGGTAAGGCAACCATATTGTAGCGCCCATAAAGTTCATTCATCATCTCAGCGCCGCCGCGTTCATAGAGCCAGATGTTATAGAGTTCAGCATCCAGACCCATGGGAACTGAAGCAAAGGCAACAAAGGCTTCATTCTTGCCTTTCCAGTAGCCGGGCCAGTCATGACCGCATTGAGCTGAACCTTTACTTACTGCATCAAAGCTCTGCATTGCGGGAACAAGTTCACCGGCAGAAAAGCATTTGATCTGCAGTCTGCCGCCGGAGGTAAGGCGCACTGAGTCGGCAAAATGCTGAGCGTAGTCAAAAAAAAGCAGTCCTTTAGACCAGGGCATGACCATTTTCCAGCGGATCGGTTTTTCGTTGGAGGTTGCGACTTTTAGACGTTTGACAGTTTTATGTCGTGAGTCTGTGCCGAATTTCTCCCGTTTGCCGGCCTCAACCCTGGTGGAAAAGGTCAAGAGCGACAGCGTGAAAATAATTGCCACGAATAACCATAAACTCTTTTTCATCTTTCTCTCCTTTTTTTCAAATCGGTTGGTTTTAAAACCCCGGCAGCTTATTCTGCAAGAGTTGTGGTGATAAGGTTTAATTGTGCTTTTTTTTGGTGATATTATGAATAGGTCCAGCCGCCATCAATGCTTAAAGCCTGGCCGGTAATGCATTGAGCTGATGGTCCCGCGAGATAGAGGGCGAGTTCAGCAAGTTCAGTGGTTGAGACCAGTTTTTTTAAGGGTTGGTTCTTGAGCAGAACTTGTTCCGGAACCTGTTCCTCACTGATGTTGTGCTGTTTGGCGAGGTCGGTGATCTGTTTTTCGACCAGCGGAGTCAGGACATAGCCCGGGCAAATTGAATTGGCAGTGATGTTCCACTGGGCCAGTTCGCAGGCCATTACTTTGGTGAAACCGATAATGCCGTGTTTTGCGGCAACGTAAGCGCATTTCCAGGGTGACGGGGTCTTGCCGTGGGCCGAGGATATGTTGATAATACGCCCCCAGTTACTCTGTTTCATGTAGGGAACGCAGGCTTTGGTGCAGAGAAAAGTGCCGGTCAGCATGACCGAAATTAACTGGTTCCATTTTTCGAGCGGGAACTCCTCTATTTTGCTTATAAATTGCAAGCCGGCATTATTGACCAGGATGTCGATAGGCCCGAAATTTTCGACCGCCTTTCGTACCATATTATTAACACTCTGTTCATTAGCAACATCACAGCTGATAGCCATGGCTGAACCGTTTTGATCGTTGATTTCATCTGCATGTGCCCGGGCCGCAGTTTCATTGAGGTCAGCGATTACAACTTGAGCTTTCTGTTTAGCAATGTGGCTGGCGATGGTTTTGCCGATACCGCTGCCGGCCCCGGTAACGATTACTGTTTTATTTTTGAGCATGATTTGGTTTCCTTTATCTTTTTTGTGAGGTTATCGAATTAGTTTTAATTAATTAATGACTTCTGTTGAAAAGAATCTGCTTTTGTTTTGTAAGTTTTTTAGTGCCAGTGTGCGTTATCGCAATAAATAGACCGAAATGATATTTTGTTTTAAAATTAAATCACATATTAACAATATGTCTATGAAAAATAATAGTTTGCGGCTGATTTGAGATAAATAGGTGTATTCGAACTCAGCTCTTTGGTTGACGAGTTGCGGGCTGCGTGCTATGTATGTGTAGTAAATAGTCTACAATAATTATCTCTAGTTAAATCTCAGCTCTGGATTAATTTGTAAATAAAAATGTTAAAATATTGATATGCTTAACTTATTTTGGAAGTTGTTGTTTGAGTAAATATTTAGTCATGGAGAAAATCTGGTGGGTAAAAAATTAAGATCTGAGTTGGAATCGTCGTTGGAACTCTGTCATCTTATCATTGATAATATTCAGAACGGAGTTATTATTACGGATGTAAAAGGTAAAATTATCTTCCTGAATTCACCCTATGGACGTTTTCTCGGGATAGATTCCGCTGCTCAGATTGGTAAACATGTAACTGAGGTTATCGAGAATACCCGCATGCATATCGTTGCTGAGACGGGTATAATTGAGATGAATAAAACCCACCGTCTGAAGAGTCAGGATATGGTGGTGCAGCGTATTCCAATTAAAAAGAACGGGAAGGTTATCGCCGTCTTCGGGCAGGTGATGTTCAAGGATGTTGGTGATGTTAAAAAGCTGGCCGAACGTCTATCTCTGCTTGAAAGTAAGGTCAAACTTTATGAAAAGGAGATTCTGTCTTTGCGTTCAACCCGCTATACTTTTGACAGCATTATCGCTGAAAGTCAAATTATGCAACAGCTTAAAAAAGAGGCTTTGAAAGCGGCGGCGACATCTTTACCGGTTCTTATAACCGGGGAGTCAGGGACAGGCAAGGAGATGTTTGCTCAGGCTATCCATCACGCCAGTAATCGTCGGGTTCAGCCTTTTATTCGGATTAACTGTGCTTCGATTCCGCGTGAGTTGCTTGAGGCTGAACTGTTTGGTTATGAAAAGGGGGCTTTTACAGGGGCTCGTATTTCAGGCAAGCCGGGCAAGTTTGAGTTGGCTGATCAGGGGTCAATCTTTCTTGATGAAATTGGTGATATGCCGCTTGAAATGCAGCCGAAACTGTTGCGGGTTCTCGAAGAGAAGGAGTTTGAGAGGGTAGGCGGGATTGTGCCGATTCGCTCGAATTTCCGGCTCATTGCCGCAACTAATAACAGTCTGGTTGAAAAAATAAAGGAAGGTTTATTCCGGGCCGATCTTTACTATCGCCTAAAGGGTATTCCTTTGGTTATTCCGCCGTTGCGTGAACGTCGGGAGGATATAATTCTCTTGGCCCGAAGCCTGTTGCGCAAAATGGTTCATGATCTGTTTCGGCCCGAGGTTGCACTTGACTCTGAAGCTGCCAGCGCTTTACTGCTCTATGACTGGCCCGGAAATGTTCGGGAAATGAGTAATGTTTTAGGTCAGATCATGGCGACGATTGAGCATGATCTTATTGGTCTGACGGATATTCCTTTTTACTTGCACCAGCAGCAGGGAGTTTCTGGAACTCAGGGTTCCGGTCAGTCTCTGTCAGAAATTACAGCTTTAAGTGAGTTAAATGCCATTCGTCAGGCGTTGGACCAGTCCCAGGGAAACAAAAGTCAGGCGGCGCGTCAACTGGGTATTCATCGTACTCTTCTGTATAGGAAAATGAAACGCCATGGGGTGCGTCTGACGGGGTGATTGGAGTGTAGTAAAAAATATACATTAGTGTAGTATTTTTGCTACGCTACTTCTGTTTTGTCTATCCTTGGGTTTCGGGAGGGTTTGTGCGGCGGGCATAAAAAAACGGACGGCACAAACGCATTTGCGATTGTGCCGTCCGTCTAGAAATAACTTCAATTCTTACAGGGCAGTTACATTTTCAGCCTGTGGGCCTTTCTGGCCTTGAGTTACTTCCATGGAGACCTTCTGGCCTTCGTGGAGGGTTTTACGGCCACTGCCGTTGATTGCGCTGAAATGAACGAAAACGTCACTTGCACCTTCCTGTTCAATAAATCCAAAACCTTTCTCATCATTGAACCACTTTACTGTTCCTTCGACTAACTCTGACATAACATCCTCTTGCATAGTGTTGCCATATATTTATATGGCGTTGTTAAGTGTCAGCGACTTGATTTAACGCCAGCTGACTTTGAATGCGGGGACATTACCCTAATAATAACAACAATGCAAGGTTTTTTTCTAATAAAACAAAAAAAATACTATTTTTTTGTTTTTAAACGTTGAATCGGATCTCGATAATTTCGTTAGGCTGAACTATGTAATCGCGATCAACCACCCGGGCAACACCCTTGGTTTTGCACTCATTGAAGCTGTGACATTCAAGATAATCATTAAAGGAAACGACATCGCCTTTGATAAATCCTCGGGCCAGATCACTATGAATTTTGGCGGCACAGGTGATAATGTCAGAGCCTTTTTTAACCAGCCAGGCGTGTGATTCAGAAGGTCCTGTCGTGTAGAAGAACATATAACCGGCTTTTTCCAGAACTTTTGCAATTAACTCTTCACTGTTTTCACTGCCTTCAATCTGAATCACCGGTTTGATGCTGAACGGGGCGGCACTCAAAATAATTACCTCCTCTTCCGGATTGAATCCGGCATCACAGAGCGGGATCTCGTTTTCGAGTTTTTCCAAAGCCGTTTGCAGAAGTTTTTGCTCTGCGTCATTCTCAGCCCGGGCCAGGCGGATTTCAACTTTCTCAATATCGACGATGAGGAGGTCTAGAATATTATCGGCGGGGATAATGATCGCGTCAACCTGAGCCAGCTCTTCGTGCAGTTCCGATTGATCCTTAACGAATTCTGCAAAAAAGGGGGTTACTTTTTTCGGTTTATCTTTTTTTTCGAGAGCATTAAGGTTTTGATCGTTAAATTTAACCTTGCCTTCCTCAAGCTCTATCTCTAAAAATCCAATTTTCAATCTTATCTCCTTCAATGAGTTCGTAAAAGTTCCGGGATGGCTAAGTAAAAATTTCGATATACAAGATGTTGTGGTCTCTCCAGACGCGAGTCCATACATTTAGTATGTCGAGTGGCTGGTGAGCCATAACAACTGGCACCCCAAGGGCACTTCCTACGGGCGTAGATCGGAACTTTTTACGACGCCATCAATTCCGGGTTAGGTGACGGTATTTAATTCTTTGCGGGCGGTCGGCGGCAGCACCGAGGCGGGCTTTGCGGTCAGCTTCATATTCGGAGTAGTTGCCGTCAAACCAGACTACCTGGCTGTCACCTTCAAAGGCCAGGATGTGGGTGGCGATGCGATCTAAGAACCAGCGGTCATGGCTGATGATAACGGCACAGCCGGCAAAGTTTTCGAGGGCTTCTTCCAGAGCCCGCAGGGTGTTTACATCAAGGTCATTGGTCGGTTCATCAAGGAGGATGACATTGGCACCCGATTTCAGCATTCGGGCAAGATGAACCCGGTTGCGTTGACCGCCCGACATCAGGCCGACCTTTTTCTGCTGTTCGGAACCGGAGAAGTTGAAACGGCCGACATAGGCCCGGGAATTAACTTCATGGTTGCCGAGATTCAAGGTTTCCTGTTTTTCCGAGATCGCTTCCCAGATCGTATCTTCAGGATTTAGAGCATCACGGCTCTGGTCAACATAGGCGAGTTTAACACTTTCACCCAGATGAATGGAGCCGGAATCAGGTTTTTCCTGTTCCGTGATCATTCTGAAAAGAGTCGTTTTCCCGGCACCATTCGGGCCGATTACTCCGACAATCCCGCCCGGCGGCAGGGCAAATTCAAGATTTTCAAAAAGGAGGGTGTCGCCGAATGCTTTGCCTAAGCCCTGGCACTCAATTACAACTTTACCGAGGCGTGGCCCCGGCGGGATGTAGATCTCAAGATCGCGGCCTCGTTTTTCACCTTCACTGCCAAGAAGTTCCTCGTAGGCACTGATCCGGGCTTTTGATTTGGTGTGCCGGCCCTTGGGCGACATTTTGATCCATTCGAGTTCGTGTTGTAGAGTTTTGCGGCGGGCGGATTCACTCTTTTCTTCCTGTTCCAGACGTTTTTCTTTTTGTTCGAGCCAGGATGAGTAGTTGCCTTTCCAGGGGATGCCGTGACCGCGGTCAAGTTCTAAAATCCAGCCGGCAACATTGTCAAGAAAATAGCGGTCATGAGTAACTGCGATGACGGTGCCTTCATAACGTTGCAGATGCTGCTCGAGCCAGCCGACGGTTTCGGCGTCGAGATGGTTGGTGGGCTCATCCAGGAGCAGGATGTCAGGTTTTTTCAGGAGCAGCCGGCAGAGGGCAACCCGGCGTCTTTCGCCGCCGGAGAGAATTTTAACGTTGGTATCGGCCGGGGGACAGCGCAGGGCTTCCATTGCCATGTCAAGGCGAGCATCAAGATCCCAGGCGTCACAGTTGTCGAGTTTCTCCTGGACTTCACCCTGCCGGGCGATAAGTTTTTCCATCTCATCATCTGACATCGGTTCGGCAAACTGCTCATTGATCTTATTGTATTCGGCCAGCAGATCAACTGTCTCCTGTACTCCCTGTTCAACTACCTGGCGGACACTTAGACTGTCATCAAGCTGCGGTTCCTGCTCTAAAAAACCGACGGTAAGTCCCGGCGCAATTGTGGTTTCACCGTTAAACTCCTCTTCGACCCCGGCAAGAATCCGGAGCAAAGTCGATTTTCCGGAGCCATTGAGGCCCAAAACCCCGATTTTTGCTCCATAGAAATAGGAGAGACTGATATCTTTTAAGATCGGCTTATTGTCGTACTGTTTGCTGACGCGGATCATCGAGTAGATAATCTTGTTGGCTTCTTCACTCATATCCCGGGTTATCTCCTTGGTTTTACAGTTTCTGCTGCGGCACTGAAATTTTACGTTTTTCGGGGTCGCGGTTCTGACGGAAGAGAATTGCAATGTGACCGGTCATACCGACCAGTTCACACTTGTTTGCCGTTTCAAGTTGTTTGATTAACTCTTTTTTCTGCTCTTTCTCTTTGCAGTCGATAAATTTTACTTTAATCAATTCATGACTTTCAAGAGCCTCTTCCAGAGCGCTTGAGAGATTTTCACTCAAACCTTTCTGGCCGATATGGACTACCGGTTTGTAAGCATGGGCCAAACCCTTTAAGTATTGTTTCTGAAATCCTTTAAGCATTGTATTTCCTTATTGTCACCCATCTAACTGGTGTTCGATTAAAAAATACTGGGAGCAAATTTGATCTGCTCCCAGTAAATAGGTTGTATTGATTATTAATGATACCTTAAAAAACAGATTGCCTTATCAGCGTCCCGGCAGGGCATCAAGCATATCACCTTCACTATTTATCTGAAAGGCAACGACCGGGGCCGTGGCTTTGTAGGCGATATAGGTTGCCGTGTCAATACTATTATCAAAAATTTCCTGTGGATCTCTGACAATTTGTTCGAATCCATTAAGTTGCAGTGTTTTACTGTCAACCTCTAGACCCGCATCCGTATAGGCGGTCAGCGTTACCCTGATTCGCCCGGAAGTGGTATTTATCAGAGCTACACCTGTCCAATCGTTCTGGTGTTCGTATTTTGGGAAAATACCGCTCTCTCCATCAATTCCGACACTGGTATAGCCGGCAAGCTGGAGATTGCTGGTGGTGCCGAAGAGCTCAAAACCGCTGACTGGAACTGAGGATTCTATTGCCATCCATTTAGTTCCTTCCGGCAGATCTAATTCTGAGGTTGCGCCAATGTAACGCTCTTTTGCCCCAATTTCGATCGGTGTGGCAGCTGCTGGTGGGTTCAACAGAATCATTCTGGTCGGGGTCGCCGGAGCCGGCGGACTTAAAAGGGTACCATCGGCGGCGTAGGGTTTTATAATCAGCTTGCCGCTACTGTTGCCGGGATTGAATGCGACCAGCCCGGTCCACCAGAACTGATCATCGGCAATATGCGGGTAGTAGAGATTCTTGGTGGTAGTATCCCGCAAAAGTATGCCGCTGAGCTGTTTACCGTTACCGAAAATTTCCAGTCCGATAACTCCTTCCGCGTTGCTTATGATGGCTGAATTTATCTCATCTAATTGCCATCCTTCGAGAAAATCCGCTAAATTCATGGCCAGGTGAGCTCCGGCCGCTATTGTTAGATGTTTGGTTTTTTCCCCATTAAAAGTAAAAGTTAAAGTTCGGCTTTCATTGGTGGTGTTGAGCAGGTTCAAACCCGTCCACCAGCCGTCAGACATGGCAATGTGAGAGACGATAATATCACCACTGTTAATTGTTTTGGGGGCGGGGATTGCGACCCGGTAACTTTGGTCTGGGTTGTTGTAGAATTTCAGGTAGGCATAGACCTCATCGCAACTGGCCGTAAAAATCAGGTAACGGATTAATTCCGGAGTTGTGAATGCTGTGCCAACCTCCATTTCAATTCGTCCGGCCGGGAGCAGGTCGACTGAGTGCAAATCTCCTATTTGTTCACCGCTTGCATTATAGGCTTTGATGACTCCGCTTAAAGATGTTTCAGAGCTGGTATTGATAATTGCAATGTCAGTTTCCCAACCGTTGCCACTGGCAATGTGGGGGAAATATATAAGATTTTGTTCGCAGTTCTCAATATCTTTGCAGGTGACTGAATCTCCAGTCCACATGGACATTCCGCCGGCAACACTGTAGACGTCTGAGTAGCCATTCCGGCCCAGCATTGCCGCTGCACGGGCGCTGCGGCTGCCGCTACGGCAGATTACCATGATCGACGCTTCTTTGGGCAGAATGTAATATTCTTGTTCGAATATGCCGGAATTCCAGGGCAGATTGATGGCACATGGAATATGGCCAAAACAATACTCCATCACTTCTTCACGGACGTCGACAACGATTAAATCATCATTGGTATTGTAGAGTTCGAGAGCTTCGGAAGGGGTGATGGTAGTGTAGGCGTAACCATTTCCGTAAAGCAGGCCTGTGGTCATTAGAAATATTGCCAGAGCTAATATGATTTTTTTCATAAACAATTCTCCATTTTAAAAGGTTTTTAATCGAGTTAGAAAAATTTGTATGATCTTTGTTGATTATATTAGTAAGGATTGGTTTTTGTCCAGAAAAAAATGCATCATGGGAGTTTTAATAATTCTCGGCGCAATATATTCAGTGCCTGTGCCGTGAAGATTTTTTTATTAAGTAGGCGTTTTCCAAAAGGAAAGTGGTAGCGTTTGCCGGTGACACCCTCAGGCCCGGCCAGGCCGATGCAGACTGTGCCGACCGGTTTCTCTTCGCTGCCGCCGGCAGGTCCGGCGATACCGGTTGTCGCAACTGCATAGGTTGCACCGGAAAGTTTCCGGGCGCCGGTAGCCATCGCCTTTGCGGTCTCTTCGTGAACGGCACCATGTTTTTCAAGAGTTTCAGGGGAAACTCCGAGGATCTTCTGCTTTGCAACGTCAGCATAAGTGACGGCAGAGAGTATGAAATACTCGGAACTGCCGGCATTATTAGTTAGAAGATTGGCAATCAGGCCGCCGGTGCAGCTCTC
>JAOZKP010000595.1 GCA_029935295.1 bacterium
TTTTGTTTAGGCGCCGTTGATTTTTTCGGCGGCATCGGCGATGGCGTCGACAATTTTATTGTAGCCGGTACAGCGGCAGAGGTTGCCGGAGAGTCCGGCCCGAATCTCGGCTTCAGTTGGTTTCGGGGTGTGACTTAAAAGAAATTTACTTGACATAATCATGCCCGGTGAGCAGAAGCCGCACTGGATGGCGCCCTTGTTAATAAAGGATTCCTGGATAGGGTCGAGTTCACAACTTTCAAGGTCGCCGGCCGCAATTGCTTCCGGGGCCAGACCTTCAATAGTGGTAATTTTTACACCTTCGGCTTCGATCGCCAGAGTCAGGCAGGAGGAGACGCTTTTGCCGTCAATCAATACGGTGCAGGCGCCGCAGTCGCCGGTGCCGCAGCCGAGTTTGGTACCGGTCAGATGCAGCTGATCCCGCAAAACCTCGTTCAAGGTATGCCAGGGCAGAACTGCAATCTCATGGTCGTCACCATTAATGTTGAGAGTGATTAATTCTTTTTTCATTTGTCAGTTTCCTTATTTTTAACTTTTATTATCTCTGCCATAATGCTGATGGCGATTTCTGCCGGGGTTTGCGCATTGATTTCCAGCCCGATCGGTGAATGTAAATTATCAATTTCCGCTTTTGCGAAGCCTTCGTCAAGCAGTCTCTGTTTGACTTTGGTTGTACGCCGGCGACTTCCGATCATACCGAGATAAGCATATTCGGTGCCGAGCAATTGTTTTAAGAGGATATAGTCATGTTTGTGTTCCCGGGTGATCAGCACCAGCCAAGTATTGGCCCCGGGAATGTAGAGTTTAGCTACATCTTCCATTGGCGCGGTTAAAACTTGTTCCGCCAGCGGGAAACGCTCATTGTTTGAAAATTCCGGCCGGTCATCAACCACCGTCACCGCAAAGCGGCACCAGTTTGCCATCTCGACCAGCGGTAGTGCGAGATGGCCGCCGCCGAAAATCACCATCCGCGGCGGCAGTGTAATTTCCGAAATCAGAAAACCGGGGCCATCGTTTAATATTAACTGGATTGCGATTGATTCACTTTTATTGCCGTCTATAGCTGCGGTCGGCAGCGGAAGTGAAGTCATTACCGGGCTGCTTAAAATCCGGTTTCCGGCCGGGTCGAAAAGGGTACGTTCAACCTTGGAGTTTTCGCTCTGTGGTAGGCTTTCGCACAGGGAATGGGTCTTGCCGCCGGTCAAGGTCGCGGCAATGTCCGTTGCCAGTTCCAGATCTTCAGTTTGTGACCAGCAGCCGATAAAGATGGTAAAATGGCCGCCGCAGATGGCCGCCGAATCGAGTCCCTTCTCTCCGGCAAGCGAGAAGTCAAGCAGACAGCTTTTGTCCTCCTTGATAGAGGTGACTGCCGCTTGAATTACTTCATGTTCACCAATGCCGCCGCCAACCGTGCCGGTAATCGAGCCGTCTACGCGGACCAGCATCCGCGCCCCGACTTCACGCGGTACCGAGCCACTTTTTTTGATTATCGTGCAAAGCGCAGCCCGCGAGTCAGTTTTCAAGGCTACAACTAAGTCTTTCCAGCTGAATTCCATAGGGTATAG
>JAOZKP010000596.1 GCA_029935295.1 bacterium
AAATTTTCATTGCATCTGCGGCAAAAATCACTTAGGAAGTTATCCGAAGATGAGACAACAATTTAACAACTTCGGATAAGGCGAATTATGGTGCTTGTTGGCAAGAGAAAGTGGCCGGGTCTGCTGCTTTCTCTGTTTTTAATCTGTTTCGGGTTTACATCTGCAGCAACCGCTTTTGAACTTGAACTCGGTCTGGGTAGTGGTTACGACGATAATCCGTACCAGGAAAAAGGCTCTGAAGGTGCTCTTTTTACCCGGACTGCACTTGATTTAGGCTGGACTTTACCGCTGAAATTTTTTCCCGCCACGACAATCTCTCTCTTTGGTTTTGCCGCTTACCAGTGCTACAATGGACTTGATGACAACTGGCAGCTCGGCGGCGGCCTGGCCAGTACCACGCAGATCAGTAAAATTCCCAGCACCCTGAGTTTTTTCAGTGAAGCGGCATGCTACCGCAACCCGTTGGTCAGCGACAATGACTACGATACTTTGAGTCTGGGAGCAAATTTTACCTGGTTTGCCGGCCCGCAGTTAAGTATCGAATTGGAAACCAGTCTGGGCTGGGAAGATTATTGCGATAGCATTACCAGCGGCAAACATCCACATAAGAATTCGAGCAATTCAACACACAAAACCCAGACAGAAAATCTACCGGAGCACCATAACAGTGGAGACCGTAACGATCGTTTGTTCACAACTTCACTTAAACCGCTTTATGCATTTTCACCTGATTTTGATGCTGCCGCCGCTATTTTTTGGCGCCACCGGCACTCCTCAATTGACGCTGAGTGCCGCAGAGCTTATGGCCTGAACCTGGATTTCAACTGGCGGCCAATTCCTGCAGTTGAGATTAACTGGCAGCTCGGCGGCGAGCGGATTCCTTATAAATATAAGTATCAGAAACAGTCGCGTACGGAAAACATCTACAATCTCGGAATTATGATCTCCTGGTACCTGCACAATTTTACGCTGCAGTCCGGCTGGGACTGGAATAAGCGGGATTCAATTGTCAATGAAGATGACTATCAACGAAACCAATGGCAAATTCGTCTAAAATATTCATACTGACTCTGTTTGTGACCTGGTTAGTGTGCAGTCTGATACTTATTCCGGCAGCTGAAACCCATGCCTGGGAAGTGATGGCGGGTCGAATAAGCTCGATGCAAACTGTCGGTGATAAGATTCAGTTAACTGTACTTTTGGATGCATCAACTACCAAAACAGATACGGCAACCGTTGATCCGAAACTTGAGACAAGCAAAAATACCAGGGAAACCGACACTGAAAATCCTGCCGTAAACTCTTTCAATCTTGAAATTGAAAGTCGTAATTTGCCACCGCAATTAAAAGAGGGAGATTATATCCGGATCTGGAGAAAACCTGACAATCCCCAAAAACCGTGGCGCATCTCCAGCAGCCACGGCCATGACCCGACAGGCGTACGTTCCCGCCTAAAAGGCCGGGGACGGCTCTCAGGCCGAGGTTCCGGCCGCGGCGGCGGCAAAGGTGGACATGGTGGACACTAGAAACCGAGTTCATAATCCACAAAATACACGA
>JAOZKP010000192.1:0-2894 GCA_029935295.1 bacterium
TTTGAGCCTAACGCCGCAATCGAGGAAATTGGCGGTTTTCGGTCGCGCACTATTTATGTAAGCTATCTATTTACGATAGATTGTACTTGATAAGTTGTCAAGGACAAAACCAGATCGCGGCCCTGTCCTGACGGCGGTTTGTCTTTTGATATTGCAGAATATCAGCCCGGGCAATCTGATTTTCTTCATTAAACGCCTGAATAATAACTGAAATAAATTCCATCACAATACTCTACACGCAAAAGAGCAATTAGGTCAACCCAATTTGGGGTCAGGCTTGACTTATGGGTGTTTTTTGTTCTATGTCGCACAGTCTCGTTCTCGTTTGCAGTGCCCTTAAAGATTTAGTTTCAATAATCTGATTGCTCTGAGAGGCTGTGTTTAAGGAGTTGCTAAAATCGGTTTATTGAGGTATATCTCACAGCTACTTTCAAGTGTTTTCTAAGGGTTAATTTCATAAGTTTTTTTGATTGTGTTGGTTGGTTGAAATAATAATGACAAGAAGAGATGAAGTTCGGGCCTCATTTACCCGGGTACAAAACTTTTTACAGATTGTTCCCTGGTTGATTTTATTGATCGCTCTGGCCGTTTCAGCATTAACCCTTTATCAGTCTCTGCAGGCTAAAGAGAGCCTCTTCCGGGCTTGGATGACGGAACTTTCTTATAAAAAACGGGTTGAGTTTAACAGTTTTATTGAGCCGGTCGTTACCAACCTTAAAATTGCCCGGGAGTGGGGTGACGAGCATGGCTTTAAACTTGAAGATAGGGAACAGATAGGTAGTTATTTTACACCTATTTTGAAAAATATTCCGCAGATTTATGCTTTGATTCTCGCCAACAGTAAGGGACAGAGTTATTATCTGCGGCACGAGGAAAAACGTTGGCTAAGCCGCATCAGTGACCCATCCGCCCGGCCGGGAGAAGTGTTGTGGCATAAATGGCCGGAAGGGGAGTCGGCCCGGGGTGAAGGCAGTTTTGCCGCCAGTGATTTCGATGCCCGACAGCGTCCCTGGTATCGGGGAGTGATGAGTGCTGCTGACTCGGAGGAGATTTTCTGGACAAGGCCATATCGTTTCAGTTTTGATGGACAGACTGGAATTACTGCGGCTTTACGTTGGTCTAAAAAAAGTGCGTCCGGCAAGCTTAACGGGGAGGGATCTGACCCTCAGTCGGCGGCAGAGACTTATGTTGTCGCCTTCGATGTTAAACTGTGTGACTCGTTGACCTGGTTGGCTGCACTCGAACTGGGTCCAGATGGTCAAGCTTTTATGATTTCGGAAGATGGGCAGCTTCTGGGTGGTTCACTGAGTGACTGTCAAAAAAACGATGAGAATATGCTCGCACTTGAAACCCAGATCAAAGAAAAATTCCGGCCGGCATTTGCTAAGTGGCAGCAGTCGTCTGAAAAATCCGAACAGATTTTTTCATTTCGGGCGGAAGGCATGTCCTGGTGGGCCGGATTTGCGGTCCTGGAGATTGGCGATCGGCAAATTTGGATGGTGGTAGTTGTACCCGAGAGAGATATTCTACAGATAGCGGACTATCCGGTGACATTTTTTCGGTTGCCGATGATGGTTTTTGCATTCGGCCTTGTGCTTTTTCTGCTCTCCTTCTCTTTTGTTCGTCGGCATTTGCGTTCACTGGAGGCTTTGCGGCATGAGAATTTCCGTCTGGTCGAAGATGAATTACAGCGCGAGGCGGCCGCTGCTCCCAGTCAGCGAATTTTTGCACTTATAAAAGCCGGAGAGAGTGAGCGTTTGGAATTTAAGGCGACCGTGCGTTGGAACTTAAAAAAAGATCAGGCCGGGAAAGAGATTGAGGTTGCCTGGCTTAAAGGTGTGGTCGGTTTCCTCAATACCACGGGTGGAGTTTTATTGATCGGGGTTGAGGACGATGGTACAATCGCTGGACTCGAACGTGATAATTTTACAAACGATGATAAATGTCTGCGGCATATCGACAGTTTGATCAGTACCCACATCGGTCTGGAGTTTTCCCGCTTTATTCATTTTTCTATCATTGAAATTGCGGGCAAAAAGATTGTCGAGATTCGCTGTCATGCTTCGGAGATTCCGGCTTTTCTTAAGAAAGGCGAAGCGGAGGAGTTTTTTATCCGCACCGGTCCGGCTAGCCGTAAACTGAAGCCGAGCCAGATTATTAAATACCTTGCCAGTCGCAAAGTAACGCCTGGTGCTGGCGCTGTTGAGCCACCTTCTGACAACGATTAATTCAAAAAAATAAAGGATATAGGTACGATTATGATGAAAAAAATGAGATTGTTACTGGTTGTGGCTTTTATTGGACTTGGTTTGCTCTCCTGTTCGACGACAAAAATTACAGACAGTTGGCAGAATCAGAGTTATAAGGGCGAGCCCTTTGCCAATATTTTAGTTATCGGTCAGTTTCTCGATGAAGAAGTCTGCCGGATGAGTGAACTGGCAATGGTGCGGGATTTGAAACAGCACGGGGTGAATGCGACTGCGGCCTACTCAATTTTAACTGCGGGCGGGCGTTCATCACTGGAAGCCATTGAAAAAATCGTGGCTGAAAATGGATTTGACGGGGTTATGATCTCAAAAGTTTCTAATCAGTTGGAAGAGAGCAGCCTGGATTTGAACAACGCCTGTGTCAGTCGCTGGGACAATGATTATCGTCAGAATCAGAGATATTCCCTTTCTCCCTGTCAGGTGGGTTCGGGTATACGAACGACGTCAATTTTTAATCTGGAGACCAATATTTACAGTGTTGAGGATCATGCTCTGGTGTTGAAATTGTCCTCTAAAATTTCAGCGGTGCGCCCGGCCTATAAACTAATCAAAAGTTTCGGGGAGGTCGTGGTCAGTCGTTTGCAGAGTGATGGTTTGTTGGCTAAAAGTTCGCCGAGGAAATAGTCG
>JAOZKP010000192.1:2994-5500 GCA_029935295.1 bacterium
TAATGTGCAGGTGCACCAAATGCATCGTTTGACAAAATTTTTTCGCAATCTGAATATCCGGGCCAAGCTGTTTGGTGGTTATTCAGCAGTTATTATCCTCTCTCTTCTGATTTTAAGCTCCCTGATCTACTCACTGATGCGTACCACCGTCGAGAACGGGATTGAACGTGAGCTCAAAAACTCGACTGCCGCCATTCTGAACACGGTGCGTACTACCGCATCCGTTTCAATCAAGAACTATCTTAGGGCCGTGGCTGAAAAAAACCTTGAGATTATCAAAAGCATCTACGCCCGGCAGCAGGCCGGAGAACTTTCGGAATCAGCGGCCAAAGCTGAAGCTGAGCAGGTTTTTTCGAGTCAGACGATTGGTAAAACCGGCTATATCTACTGTATCAACAGTTCCGGCCTGGCGGTTTATCATCCCAATCCTTCGGTCAATGGGCGTAATTTCAAGGCGGTCGATTTTGTCGCCAAACAGATTCAGCGTAAAGCCGGATACTTAGAGTATGCCTGGCGCAATCCGGGCGAGGATAAGGAGCGTTCAAAAGCTCTCTATATGAGTTATTTCGCGCCCTGGGACTGGATTATTTCGGTCTCCAGCTACCGGGATGAGTTTAAGGCGCTGGTCAATGTTTCAGACTTTCGGGAAGCGATTCTGGCGATGCGTTTCGGCAAGTCGGGCTACTCTTTTGTTCTTGACAGTCACGGCAATGTCGTTGTTCATCCGCTGATTAAAGGTAATGTTATTTCTGCGGTTGACAGCGAAGGACATCTCTTTGTCCAGGAGCTCTGCCGCTTAAAAAATGGCAAGTTGACCTACTCCTGGCGCAACCCGGGCGAGGAAAGATTCCGCGAGAAGCTGGTTATTTTTAATTATATTCCCGAATATGACTGGATTGTCGCCTCTTCGAGTTACACCGATGAGATCTACGCCCCGCTGCAGCGGGTTAAATGGATTATTTTGGCGGCAATTCTGGCCACTCTGGTTCTGATTCTACCGCTGACTCTGCTTATCAGCGCCTCGATTATCCGGCCGATGCGTGAATTGATCCGACGCCTGACGGCGGCTACCGCCGGTGATCTTTCGGTGCGAATGTCGCAGGCCCCGAATGATGAAATCGGTCAGCTCTCCCGGCATTTTAACCTTTTCATGGAGAAGCTGGAGAATTATCATAACAATCTCCAGCTGGAGATTAGCGAACGCCGGCGGCTGGAGCGGGAACTGCTGAACGTCAGTGAGCGCGAAAAACAGAAATTCGGCCGGATTTTACATGATGATCTCGGGCCCCATCTGATTGGCACTGAGGTTTTAAGTAAGGTTCTAAAAGAGAAGCTGGCGCGGCAGCCGGAGTTGTCGGAAGCTACGGTTTCTGCTGAAAAGATTCGGGATCTTATTGCTGAAGCGGTTAGTAAAACCCGTAATCTGGCCCGCGGTCTGATGCCGGTTGAAGCTGCAGTTTACGGGCTTGAGGCATCGCTTGAGGATATGGCAGATAATGTTTCTAGGATTTACGGAGTTGACTGTACTTTCCGTTCGGTCGAAGCCGTCACCCTGGGAGATAATACGGCCGCAACTCACATCTATTATATTGTTCACGAAGCGGTGCATAATGCGGTCAAACATGGTGATGCCCGGCAGATAACGATTTCTCTCGTGCATGAAGAATCGGTTCTGGCGGTAAAAATAGTTGATGATGGACGCGGTTTGCCGGATAATCCCAATCCTAAGGGCATGGGCCTTAGCATTTTAAAATATCGGGCTGACTTTCTCGGGGCGGAACTTAATATTGAGAATCAGCCCGGGGCCGGGGTCATGGTTGAGTTGCGGCTGCCGGCTGCCAATCTGTTTGGCCAGGGAGATTTATCTTAAAGTGAAGAGTCAAGTTTATATCGTCGAAGACCACCCGATTTTCAGTATGGGAATGAGTGAGCTGATTAATCAGGAGGAGGATCTTCAAGTCTGCGGTACGGCCGATAATATTGCCCGGGCCCGGACTGAGATTAAAGCACTAAAGCCGCACCTGATTATTGTTGATCTCTCTTTAAAAGATAGTCAGGGGATTGACTTGATCCGGGAACTTGATAAAAGCAACAGCGGGATTCCGGTTCTGGTTCTTTCAATGCATGATGAGGCAATTCATGCCGAGCGCTGCATTCAGGCCGGAGCCCGGGGTTATATAATGAAGCAGGAAGCCTCTGATCTAGTGATCGGGGCACTGCGTCATATTCTCGCCGGCAATATTCATGTCAGCAGCAAAATTATGAATAAGATGGTCAATAAGCTGACCGGCCGGGCCGATGCCGCCGCACTTTCCGCCGCCACACTTTTAAGTGATCGCGAACTGGAGGTTTTAACTCTGATCGGTCGCGGCTGCTCCTCCGCCGAGATTGCCGAAAAACTGCATATAAGTGCCAAAACCATCGGCACTTATCGGGAACGTTTGAAAGATAAGCTCGGTTTGAAACACGGGGCCGAACTGGTACGTTATGCGGTTTTATGGGTTGA
>JAOZKP010000193.1:0-2845 GCA_029935295.1 bacterium
GTCTCACTTCCACTTGACAGGATTGCAGCAGAAGCAGTCAAAACCTTAAAGAACCCATGAGTATCAATTTCTCTTTTTCCGACCATTCAGTCTCAGCTGCGGAGCGGATATGATTAAAATAACACCCAAGGAGTACCAGACCTTCTGCAAATATGTCTATGATATTTGCGGAATCACTCTGGCCCCTAATCAATCATATCTGATTGAAACGCGCCTGGCTCCAATTATGAAGCGATTGGAGTGCACCAGCTTTAGTGACTTTTACAATAAATGCCGGGCCGATCGCCTGAAAAAAATGGAACAGGAGATCATTGATGCTATCACCACCAATGAAACCTATTTCTTTCGTGACAAATCTCCTTTCGACCTTCTACAACACAAAATTCTCCCAGATCTTATCGATAAACGCAGCAACAGGGCCGGCATCCCACCAACTATTAAGATTTGGAGCGCGGCCTGTTCATTTGGTCAGGAAGTCTACAGTATTGCCATAATCTTAAAAGAGCTCCTTGGCAGCGACATCAGTAAATACCGGATTTCAATTGTCGGCACAGATATTTCTGATGATGCAGTCGCCCGCTCAAGTTACGGCCTTTACAATCAATTTGAAGTGGAACGTGGCTTGCCGCCCAACAAATTAAGGCTCTATTTTGACCAAGCCGACAAGGGCTGGCGCATCAAAGATGAACTCCGCGCCATGGTATCATTCCGCAAGCAGAATCTTTTCCAATCAATTGCCGCATTGGGGCGTTTTGATATAATATTCTGCCGCAATGTCGCAATCTACTTCTCCCAGCCTGACAAAGTTAAACTCTACGAAAAACTTGGCAGTGCTTTGGCCCCGGACGGTTACCTACTGATTGGCGCCCAGGAAAGCTTGACCGGGATAACAGACCTTTTCGAACCCCAACGCTATTTACGCTCAATATTTTATCAGAAGCAGCAAAAATAAGCTGATATTTCCAAATTTTACAAAAAAAAGAGGCCCTGATATTAAATCAGCGCCTCTTTTTTTGCATTCAACTTAAACTCTAAATTTAAAGTTATCCCAGATAGCGTGCCAATGCTTCGCCAATCCCCTCTTTAGTGAAAGGCTTATGGAGGATATCGCTGATCCCGGCAGCCTTAGCCGCCTCGTTATCATGATTCTCATTTTGAGTTGTAACCATTATAATCGGCAGCTCATCCTTACTGAACTTCTCCCGCAGCCGGCGCGTAACCTCGATACCGGTAATCCCCGGCATATTAAGATCAGTTAAAACCGCATCCGGTTTTAACTGAATGACCTCTTCCACCGCAACCTCGGGATCAATAAAAATAAACGGCTCATAGCCTAATGCATGCAGCATACTTCTGAAGATACCGAGAATCATCTTGGAATCATCAATCGCTACCACCCGCTTCTTGGCAGTTTCAGCGGCCGGAGCCGGGGCCGATTTGTCATCGTCAGCCAGACAAGCCAACTCATCCTGCATGTCATTATCTTTCAGCAGGGCGATGAAAAATTCACGGATTTCAGCATGGGCTTCCTGCCCCAGATATTCAAGTGCGAACTTACGGAAAAAGTCGATCTCCAAAAGATCAAGAAAGATATTTCCACTCTGGGTTGAAATCACAGTCCGGACCAGCTCTTCGGCCTCTTCGTCTTCAATCCGCACCATATTTTTCAGCCCGGCAGCGAGGATCTCATTATAGTTGCAATCAATTGCTGTAGCGGCAGCTGAGCGCACATTATCGACCGGGTCCTGCAAACCCGCAGCCAGGACATAAGCCCCTTTAGTCAGCGGCAGACGCCCCAGGGTTTCGTAAGCAGCAAAGCGAACATTAGCATCCCGCGGCTGTTTATGGATAAGTTTGCGAATTGCCGAAATTGCCCCTTCATCACCCATATCTCCCATCACGTTAAGCGTGTGAATCAGAAGATCAGGATCTCCCTGCAGCAGGTTTTCGGAAAGGATCGGCAGGGCCTTACTTCCGAGCAAAATCAACTTTTCCTTACCGGCTGAGCGCACATGCGCATGATGCGAAGTCAGAGTATGGTTCAGTTTTTTAATTGCCTCCTGCGACTGAACATTCATAAAAACATCTAAAATAGCAAAATCGAGCTCTTTTTTGAAACCGAGTTTTTCCGAAAGTCGGTGAATTGCAGTAGACGAACCCAGATGGCCCAAAGCTGTAACCGCAGCCATAACCAGCTCATCATCATCAGTATAAAGTAATTCAGCAATATTTGAGGCCGCTCCGGAATCACCAATTTCACCTAATGCGACCACAATTTTTTGCAACAGATCGTGATCACTCTCATTATTAAGAAGCGCCATCAAAACATGATAGGCATCGTCAAGGCCGATTTCGCCCGCCAACTCAATCAAAAAGCCGCGGCTGTCGGACTTACCATCCTGCAGGATTTCAAGATACGCCATTGGCGCTTCCAGAATCTTAGCAACTAAGTGTTCCTTAATTTCCGGAAATGAGTTCGACAAATACGGATATCTATCAAGCACCGCAGCCAATAACGGTATCGCAAATTCTGCCGGACTCAGCCAGAAAAGATCCAGAGCCTCTTTCTGGACAGCAAGTTCCATCTCGACAATGTGAGAAAGTACAATTTCAGCTTTAACCGCATCTTTCTCAACAATGTTATGCTTAATCTCATTAATAAATGACGACGGCTTGATTTTTGCCATTTCAGATATCTCCTTATAATACCATTACTTTACAAATTTCAGTCCTCGTAATAGCCGACATATTTTTTCTCAATCCACATCCCGACCAGAACCATCACACCACCAACACCGATAATTATGCTTGCAATCGTATAAAGATCGTGAATCAACCATAATGC
>JAOZKP010000193.1:2945-5495 GCA_029935295.1 bacterium
TAGGCCACCAGCAAAATTATCCCGCCTCCGACATTATCCGAAGTACTGGCATAGAGCAGAATACTCGCCAGAATCGGCCCGATACAGGGCGTCCAACCGGCAGCAAAAGCAATACCGACCAAAATTGACCCGACATAACCTAAAGGTTTGTCATGAAATTCGAATCGTTTCTCCCGCTCCAGAAATTTGAGTTTTACCAGGCCGGTAATATGGATACCAAGCAAAATTACAATTACCCCGCCGACCTTGCGAATCAGATCCTGATTCTCCTGAAAAAAGTTACCGACATAAGTCGCCGAAGCTCCTAGTGCAACAAAAACGAGGGTGAATCCAAGGATGAAAAAGAGGGAGTGAAACAGGGTGCGACGGCGCACTGACTTACTCTGGTTATCAACCAGATCATCAAATGAGATACCAGTAATATAGGTCAGGTATGAAGGGATAAGCGGCAAAACACAGGGTGAAATAAAAGAGAAAACCCCGGCCATAAAAGCGATCAGCAGTGAAACGTGTGAAGTAGATTCCATAGGTATTAATTTTCTAAATAATTTAAGGTTAATGCTCTCGTAAAAAGTCCCGGGATGGCTAGATGGCTAATTAGAGCTGTAACTGCTTACATTTCTGCAGAACATTTTTCAATTTGGACAAATCAATATTTTTTTCCAGGTGTGGGTCACCAAGACCATGCAACAAAACCATTGACAGACTATCTTCGGCCTTTTTATCACGCCCCATGATCTCAATCATTTTATCAATATCAACCTCTTCCGGAATCTGCATCGGCAGCCCAAAATCACTGAATAACTGCAGAGCTCTCTGCAGAGCTGTATCAGCCAGTAATTTGGTCTCGTTGGCAAACATCAAGGCTGCAGCTGACCCGATTGCAATCGCCTCACCATGGGTAAACTGTTTATAGGCATACATTTTCTCCAAAGCATGACCGACTGTGTGACCCAGGTTCAAAGCGGCCCGAACACCTAAGCGATCGTACTCATCCCGGACAACATAATCGGCTTTAATGCGGCTACAGTAATGAATCATGGTTGCCAGGCTGCGGGGATCACGCGCTAAAATCTCACTTTTATTCATTTCCAGAAATGAGATGAAATCATCTCCGGCGAGAAGACCGTACTTTAAGACCTCGCCCAAGCCGCTTAAAATCTCACGTTCAGGCAGAGTTTTCATAAAATCAACATCGGAGATTACAACCCGGGGCTGGCAGGTGGTACCAACCAGATTTTTCCCGCCCTCCATATTAACCCCGTTCTTACCACCGATAGCACTGTCAACCTGAGCTAATATAGTTGTCGGAATTTGCAGCAGGTCAACTCCGCGCATATAAGTTGCCGCGGCATAACCGGCAAGATCACCAATAACCCCGCCGCCTAAAGCGCAGACAAATGAATTACGCTGGAGACCGGCCGCAAACATATCCTGATAGAGACCCAATAAAGTCTCATGATTTTTATACTCTTCACCATCCGGCAAAATGATCGCCGAATTCGTGTAGCCGGCATCATGAAGCCACTTCTGCACCTGTTCGAGATAGAGCGGAGCAATGGTTTTATTGGTAACCACAACCCCGTTCTGGCCCCGCATAATCGGCACAAGTTCAACCGCAGAACTAGTCCGGGTAAGACCCGAACCAATATAAATCGGATAACTCCGCGATTGCAATGAGACTGTAAGTTTATGAAAAGTCATCTATTCCTTAGATTTGCAGTAATCGGGCAAAAAGGCAATTTTTCGAGGTTCACTTTAGAGTTCGCCACAAACCCGGCGACAAACTTCAAGGTAAGCATCTTCGACGTTACCAAGCTCACGCCGAAAACGATCCTTGTCGAGTTTTTCCAACGTATGCCGGTCCCAGAGACGACAGGTATCTGGACAAATTTCATCCGCCAGAAGCATCTTACCGTTATAATTACCGAATTCGAGTTTGAAATCGACCAGCAGGATATCGCGTTCGAAAAGATATTCACTCAAAATCTGATTAACCTTTATGGCCGTCGCCCGGGCCGTATCAATCTGTTCTGCGGTCGCAATGCCAAAAACCAGAACATGGTCGCGGTTGATCATCGGATCATTAAGGGCGTCATCTTTGTAGTAGTATTCAATAATCGGCTTATCGAGTTTACCACCCTCATCTTTACCCATCCGTTTGGCCAAACTCCCGGCAATGTAATTTCGGGCAACCACTTCAACCAACATGATATCAACTTTCCGGGCCAGCATTTCCCGGTCGGAAAGACGCTCAATAAAATGACTCTCGACCCCATTTTCGGCCAGCATCTGAAAAAGTTTTGCCGAAACCTTGTTATTAATTACCCCTTTATCCATAATCGTGCCCTTCTTGGCACCATTAAAAGCGGTTGCATCATCCTTAAAATAGAGAATATTTTTATCGGGATCATCAGTTGCGTAGATGATCTTAGCCTTGCCTTCATAAAGTTTTTCTCTGCGTTCCATAATCTCCAATTATCTCCTTAATTCCAAATACTATAGCAATCGGCCTATTCCCCGAAAACCCGGGCAAAAATTGTCGGTATC
>JAOZKP010000597.1 GCA_029935295.1 bacterium
CTTTGCCGCCTGCAACAAAATGTCCGTCCCAACCAGCCATTAGTGCCAGCGCTGCGTTGCGGGCATCTGTCGGTGCCGCTTGGACCGCTGCAGTAAAATCATTTTCCACATATTT
This sequence comes from bacterium, assembly GCA_029935295.1. Taxonomy (GTDB): domain Bacteria; phylum Desulfobacterota; class Anaeroferrophillalia; order Anaeroferrophillales; family Tharpellaceae; genus Tharpella. The sequence continues at coordinate 116 of JAOZKP010000597.1, forward strand.
CCAGGGATTCCCGCCATCACCATAAGTGTTATGAGCTGATCCTAAAAACTCGCTTCTGATTGAGTCAGTTGTCGCGATATTTAGAGCCAGATCCCTGATGTCAGCAAAAGTCAGTTTATCATGGCTTGCGAGATAGTCTTCAATAACGTGAGCCCGGTGAAAGGGACCAAAGTAGTATGAAGGATTATTGGGTGCGTTCGAGTAGGTGGAACTTGCCCGACTGTTCCAGCCGCTGTAAAAGCCCCTTGCCGCATTTCGACCAGTTGCCAGCGGCTTATATGTAACCGGCGTCGGCCAATCAGCAGTGCCGTCGCCTTTTTGCGGAAACCGGGGGTCAGTACCCGCTGCCCGCACCGGGTCATAGCCGGACATCCAGTAAGCAATATTACCGTCTCGATCAGCATAACAGTAGTGCTGAGAAAGAGAAACTTTGCGAAGCGCACTGCCGAACTGATCCATACTCTGGGCCCGGGCCATATCAAGATAGGTTCCGACAATTTCAAATTCGTGGCCCCAGTGAGCATAGCTCCAGCTGATAACCGGATCAGCATTTATTACCGGGCCGTGTTTAGTTCTAAAAACCGGAAGTTGAACATCCGCCTGACCTGCAACCTTGATAATCTCAACCCGATGCAGTTTCATCGCTGCAGGATCTTCAAGAAAATAGTCGAGCGTATGGGCATGACCGACCTGCATCGACCAGGCATGATGTGCAGTGCGGCCAATAACAATCGCCGGCATCCCGGGGATTACCATTCCGGAGACATTCAGGCCCCCAGCCTGAATAGAGCCTTCAGCCACAATCGAGGGCACCGAAAACTTAAAAGCATGATCCATCTGCGGCCCGGAGTAGATTATTGGATTTCCGGAAGCCGTTTTATCGCCGGAAACGACCCATGCATAACTTCCCATCTTCACATAGGCATTGATCTTTTTCAGATTGGCGATAATAGTCTCCTGCTCCTGGCGCATATCCGCAGCAATTTTTTTAAAATTGGCAGAGTTGGCAACCAGCTTATTTGGGGCGGGAGTTTTCAATGGTTTTTTCAGAGTCGCGGTCGCGGTGTTGCTCTCTTTTTTCTTCTCAGAAGAAGCAAGCAGTACCTCATCATCAATATAGGTTACGGCATCGGGATCATCCATCCACCTTAAGTCCTGAAACATCATCTGGAAACTGGTCGGATATTTCGCCGCCAAAGTCTGATAGAGAGCGTAGTTATCAATTTGACCCCGGGTTGTCGCTTCGCCGTCAAAAAAGCGCAGCATGTTGGTCGCCCAGGCAAGAACATCAACCGGGCTCCAATCTCCAGGAACAAAGTCGATCCCCAGCTGACCACCGACCAATGTAAATTCAAAGGGGAGCAGGGTGCGATCTTTTCTGATTTCAGCTATGCGCCGGTTAAAACCGGCAACATAACCGTTAATAGTATCTT
>JAOZKP010000194.1 GCA_029935295.1 bacterium
ACTCCCGAACTCCCGACTTGATCTCTGTGATCAACGATCAAAAAAGGGACTCTTGCTGGTTAATGACAGCGGGATAGCATAAGCCATTTTGATCTCTTCCGGCAGCAGGCCAAGTTCCAATACTGCTTTGGCACAGGAAAACATAATCCGGTTGTCAACATGGTGCAGAGCCGCTACTGAAACAGCGCTGCCGAGAGCAATGCCTAAATCGATAACATTAAAATTACAGCGTCCACTCCCCTCTTTCGCACATGCCTGACAATCTTTGTAACCGCAATCCCCACAATAAGGCACCCCTAAAGGCTTAAAACTTGTACCGATTATAAGGACTGCTGGAACCTGGTTGATATTGTTCGCATCTCTTTGAAAAAAAGGTATCTCCTCTTTCGCAGCAATCAGCTCCATTCTTTCAGCTACTTTATCTTTTTCCTCGCCGGTTAACAGTGCAGTCGTAATCGTGTCAGCCCCCTTACCTTTTGGCGAAGTCCGGGCGGCCGCGGCCATCAGCCGACCGATCTCTAAAACAGCCTCTTTTTCCAAATCCTTATCAAAGATAATCATCCCACTTTCTCCAAAACTAATTTTTTATTGTTGTCATAAGAAATCTGTAGCAAACACAATCCAAATATGATAATCGTAATTCGTAAATTATGCAAGTTGCACACACTAAATAATTTTTCAAAACATACTTAAAATATAAGGCTGTAAAATAATGTCTGAATCGACTCTCTGGGCCCCCTGGAGGATTGATTATATTCTGAGAAAGAGTCCCCCAAAAGAGGATGGTTGCCTTTTTTGTCGGCTTCATGCTGAATCTGAGGATCGGAAGAACCTGATACTTGCGCGATCAGAACATAGTTACGTAGTCTTAAACCGGTTTCCTTACAGCAGTTGCCATCTACTGGTCCTGCCGGCGGCCCATTTTGCCGATTTCAACCAGCTGGAAAGTGAAGTGTATTTCGATTTAATGTTGCTCTTAAAAAAGGCGACTGCGGTTTTACAGAAAGCGTTAAAACCCGGCGGAATTAATGTTGGTTTGAATATGGGAGCGGCGGCGGGAGCCGGGATTGCTGAGCATCTCCATTTTCACATTGTACCACGCTGGGATGGTGACCACAATTTCATGCCGGTGATTGCCGACACCATGGTAATGCCGCAACATCTTGACTCAGCTTATGAAATGCTATTACCGTATTTCACTTAACTGACAACTGAATAAATTATATCATAAATTTCTTAACTTAATATTTTGCATGGAGGATTGTTATAACGATGCGTTATCTAAAAATTGGTGCGATTCTATTTTTTCTGCTACTGGTACTCCTTTTCATCTTCCAGAACAGCGCCTCTCTCGCCGCTGCAATTGAGCTGAAGTATGGTTTCGGTGAATATGTTATCCATAAAGCTATTCCAGTTTATCTGATTATTTTCTGTGCCCTTTTCCTGGGTTCGGCAATGGTCGCGTTTTTGGATATCGTAATTATTTTCAAGAATAAACGCCAACTCAAAAAACAGAAAAAAACTATTATTGAACTTGAAAGCGAACTCGCGCAATTTCGCAATCAGCCGCTGACTGAAAGCCCGGTTGCCGCAGCCTCTGAAACCACCGGCAAAGCTCTGCAGGATACTCCCAAACCTTAGATACTGTCAGAAAAAACAGCCGGTATCTTCGATGGGCCTACTCTAAAATCAACTATTATGTTTTCAGCCAACCATTTATATGTAGCACTGTTCCTCTTTTTCCTGACGCTACTTGGATTCTGGGGCGGCAAGACATTACTCACACGATTCCGACGCAGACCCCATAATGATAAGACTGAACATGGTCTCATCTCCCCGGCAGCAGAAGAGAAACGCCTGGCTGCCGACGAGTCTAAACTTCTGCGAACCTATTTTCGCGGTCTCTCTTACGTTTTAGCAAATGAGACTGATAAAGCCGTGGCTGAGTTTGTGAAAGTTGCCCAAGTTGATACAACTACAGCTGAGATCTATCTGGCATTGGGGCAGTTGTTCCGCAACTCGGGAGAAGTTGAAAGAGCCATCCGGGTGCACCGGGATATTCTTCTACGTCCGAACCTTCCTGATGAAGTCCGGCAACTGACTTTTTTTGAGATCGGCCTTGACTACAAAAAGGCCGGCTTCCTTGATCGGGCCTGCCGCACATTTGAAGAGATCCTTGAACAAAACCCCTCAGATAAAGCTGCACTCGACCAACTCTCATCTATCTATGTCAGTATGCAGGAGTGGGAAAAAGCTTTATCGCTCCATCATGAAAAGCCGGCATCGCAAAATGAGACTCATATTATAGCTCATCTGACAGCAGAAGTTGCCAAAAAATATGACCACTCCGGCGACAAAAATAAAGCTGTTGCCCTGTTTAAGAAAGCTATAGTTCTTGATGAAAAATGCGTTGATGTCTGGCTTCATTACGGAGACTTTTTAATCGACAATAACCGTGAGCAGGAAGCTTTGGATGCCTGGGAAAAAGCTTTTTTGATAAATCAGGAATTTATCAGTCAGGTTATAGAGCGCTTCGAAAAAATTCCAGCGGCAAAAAAAGATGCGGCTCTGGATAATTTTTTCCACCGCCATCTTGAAAATTACGGCCGACAGAGAAAATTTAATCTTGCTTATATCGACTGGCAGATTAACTCAGGCAAGATTGAAGAAGCTGAGTTAAGATTGAAAAAGGTATTGGAAGAGACCGGCGGCGACAGTGAGGCCTTCTCGTTAGCCAGACGCCTGTTGCAGTCAACCCAACCGGCAGCGGGATTAGATCGGAACGGTTCAAACTCGCTGGTGGAGGATGTCTTTGCCGCTGATTTTAATTTTGAAAAACGATATTACTGTCATAAATGTGGCTTCAAACTTGAACGGATTGCCTGCCAGTGCCCCCGCTGTTCTAGCTGGGACTCTATTGCCATCCGCTGATCTTCTGTTGAGTTAAAAACTATTTTATTAAAAACTATGGTAACAGATAGCAGCAACCAGGAAAACCAACGAGATTTTCATCGGTGCGGAGTTGAGATAGCTTTCTCTTTTTCGATTATTAAAGGGAAAGAGATTGTCGGTCCCTACCCGGCCCATACAATTAATCTCAGCGGCGGCGGAATGTTTTTCGCAACCACCTGCCCGATGCTCCAAGCCGGTGATTTAATACTTGCCGAATTTTCAGAAGCGGCAGACGCACAAAAATGCTCTGACGCCAACCTTTCCGGTGATTTCATGGCCCGGGTAATTCGTAATACTGCCAACGAAGCTGACAATGTGACCAAGACTGACTGTGAAAGAAGTTATCAACTGGCAGTTGAATTCCAATTCCTTCACAAAGCTACAAAAAACGATATCGTCGCTTTCCTCAATCAATACGAGGCATTTCTCAGGCACCAGCAGAAATAATAGAGGTGCCCTAGAGTTGTAAAAAGTTCCTGTCAATCACTGCAAAGAACCGATAAAATCAGTGACCTTTTCATAGTTGCGCAGTTCAAGATAGTCCCTGATACCGGTGACGATCTCGGCTCCAACTGCGGGGTTGACAAAATTGGCGGTACCGATCTCAACCGCAGTCGCTCCAGCTAAAAGAAACTCCAGAGCATCTTGGGCCGAAGTAATCCCACCGATACCAATAACCGGGATTGAAACTGCCTGTGCAACCTGATAAACCATCCGCAAAGCCACCGGCTTAATCGCTGGGCCGGAGAGTCCTCCGGTAACATTTCCCAACATAGGTTGTTTTTTATCCAGATCTACAGCCATCCCCATAAGTGTATTGATCAAAGATACAGAATCGCTGCCAACATCTTCAACCGCTTTAGCGATCTTGACAATATCAGTAACATTGGGTGAGAGTTTGGTGATCAGCGGTAATGAGGTCGCCTTGCGCACAGCTGCAACCAGACTTGCTGCCGCATCTGGATCAGTCCCAAACTGAATACCACCAGCTTTGACATTCGGGCAGGAGATATTGATTTCGAGGGCCCTGACACCTTCAACCTGATCCAGTCTAGCGGCAATGGCAGCGTAGTCATCCTGATTATTGCCAAAGATATTGACAATCACTTCAGCTTTAAGCTTCTGCAGAACCGGCAGTTCATCAGTGATAAAACTGTCAATGCCGATGTTTTCCAGGCCGATGGCATTGAGCATGCCGCAGGCGGTTTCGGTTATCCTTACTCCCGGGTTACCAACTTTAGGCTTCAAAGAGAGCCCTTTAGTTATAATCGCTCCAAGTTCGGCAATGTTTAAATAATCAGCATACTCACGACCGTAACCAAAAGTTCCGGAAGCGGTTAAAACCGGATTTTTCAGGACAACCCCGGGAGCAATTTCTACATTAAGATCGACCATCAGAAAATCACCTCTTCGGCTGGGAAAACCGGACCCTGAGTGCAGACTTTTGCACTTTTCACATCACCCGATCCGGCATCACCAACAATAGTCTGAACGCAACCGAGACAGACGCCGAAACCACAGGCCATACGATTCTCGAGACTTAAAAAACCTTTAGAATTAAACTCCTGTAAGACCTGTTGTACACTTTTCAGCATCGGTTCAGGACCGCAGGCAAAGGTTACATTTCCGGCAACCTGCAATTCCGTCTTGAGAAGTTCAGTTACAAATCCTTTACGGCCGGAACTGCCGTCGTCAGTAATCGTTTCAATGCGAAGATTGGGACGGCACTCTTTTATTTTATCAAGCAAAACCAGTTCTTCGGCCTTGGCAGCGCCATAGAGCAGAACTTTTTCTCTCTTTATCTCGTCATTTACAGCAGTCGGCAACAGACATGAAGCGATCGAGGCGATCCCCATGCCCCCGGCAACCATAATAACAGATTCATCATGGTTACGAACTGGAGCACTGTTTTTCACCGGATAACCCTCTCCCAGGGGGCCGTGGACTGAAAGCAAAGCTCCCTCCTGCAGCAGACCCAGTTGTCGACTCCCTTTGCCAACCATTTTGATCACCACTTCAAACCAGTTTTTACCCCAGTTACAGATGCCAAATGGCCTTTTCAGTAAAGGATCGGAGAGATTATTGTCATTGCCGAGCATGATAAACCGGCCCGGTGCGGCCTTACGGCAAAAATCTTCGGGCGCCGCAATCCGCAAGTTTACAATATCTCTGGTCAACGATGAATTTTTTAGAATTTTTGTTTTAAAAAGATACAAAATCAATTCCCCGGTCAAGGCCAAAAAGTTGGTATAGTCAAGAATCTTTCAGTTTTATTGCATTCTCTCCCAATCGTATTTTATTAATAACGGTATTTAAGTATAAAGGTCAAAATATTTCTTACCTGTAAAACATAAAAAAGGGCGCCTATCAGCTAGGCGCCCTTTAATAATTTGTTTTATTACAGTATATTAGAGTGGATAGTTAAACTTAAATATAGATTTCTATGAAAATATAATCAGGAGGCTGTCCGAGAATAGAAATTTTTTCTCAGATCGAGGCATTTTTTATAAAT
>JAOZKP010000598.1 GCA_029935295.1 bacterium
AAATCCTCGTCCGCCTTGCACTCGAACAAAAATTCTAATTTTTATAGATACCCTAGAAACAGAAGATGAGGTGAGTTTTGCTAGATGTGCCCCGTTATAAGCCGGTTCGCCTGATTCCTTTTATTCTGTTGTCGTGCATGTTGCACTCAACTTTTCTGTTGCTGCTGCCGGATTTGACGAGGCTCTTTAATATTCATATCAAACATCTGCTGCCTCTTTCTCAAGTCGAGATTGAAGTGGCTTTGATTAAGCCTGAATTAGATGTAAAACCCAAACCTGAACCCAAATCCGAACCCGGATCAAAGGTTCGTAAGAATACACCATCGCTGCTGATTGATGATCGTATCGCATCCCTGATAGATGCGCATGTGCGGGATTTTTCAGCCCTGGGGGAGACCTCTTTGCGCTCCCCGGCCCCGGTTGAACTTCCTCCGGTTGCAGTTTTAAATAAAATCAGTATTTCGGCCGTGCCGCCGCCGTTGACCGCACCGAAAGTGCCGTCCCAGGAGTTGCTGGGGCGTCTCGGTCGCAAGTCACTGGGGCGTTTGAGTGGTAAACGTCTGGGCGGGATTCTCGATGATGAATCACAAAAACCGGTTGTTGATATCGACGAGATACTTTCGGCTGATGCTAAAAAAGCATTGCTGAAAATTGATGCGGCGGCCGTGAAAGTCCCCGATCGTGATTATGGGTTGAGTGGCCCGGTTGCAATTAACCGGCAGGTGCTTTTCCGGCCGGGGCTGCCGAAAGTTGCTCTGGTTCGTGATGTTTCTGTCAGTTTCCGTTTCTGGGTGCGGCCTGATGGTAGTGTCAGCCGGGTGGAGACCCGCCGAATCGGTGACCTTGAGTTGGTAAATGTAGCGGAAAGATATCTGAAACAGTGGCGTTTTTCCAGCCTCCCCTCTGAGAGTCAGCAGAAAGAGCAGTGGGGAACCGTCAAGATTCTTTTTCGGGTGCCGCGATGAGACAGCTGATATCGATGGTTTTACTGCTCTGTATCTGCTATTTTGTCTGGCTAACTTGGTTTGGCAATCGGGGTAACCGGGCTTTAAACCTGGTTGAAGCCGAGATTGAGCAGATTAAAAATCACAACCAGGAACTCGCAGTTGAAAATCAACGCTACAGTCTCAAAATTCGACGGCTGCAGAGTGATGCCCGTTATCAGGAGCTGGTTGTGCGCCGAGAACTTCACTTGATTCGTGATAACGAGACTCTTTTTCTGTTTAACCCGCATTAGATTCTAATCCAATGCGGGCGTTGCCAGTGAAAATAAGTAACTATTCAGCCATCTCTCACAAATTGCCAGGATTGGGGTCATTGCTGGTGTAAGGTGCGTCAGCACCCCAGCTTTGACCCCGTTAGTGAGGGCGAAGCGATGTTAGATAACGTTTATTATAGCTTTACAGTTACAGTGACACGCTGAATAGACAGGAAAATTACCTGTAAGTCACTAATGCGGGAACAGATCCCGCAACCCAAACGGGTCTTTCCGGCTCGCACCCGAGGGCACTTCCGTTGGTCGCAAATAAGTGCTCTTATCAGAA
>JAOZKP010000195.1 GCA_029935295.1 bacterium
CAGGCTTGACAAATAAATATCCCATAGCATTGATACGAAAAGGAGACAATATGGCACGGAAACCTCGCATTCATTTCCCCGGCGCTTTTTACCACGTCATGCTCCGCGGCAATGGCGGCCAGAAGATTTTCTTTTCGCCTGAAGATCAAACTAGACTCTACCTATTATTTCAGGAAGGCGTGGGGAAATACGGTTATCGTATCCATGCTTTCTGCCTGATGCCCAACCACATTCATCTGGTAATCCAGGTTGATGAAATTCCTCTGGCAAAAATCATTCAAAACATCAGTTTCCGTTTTACGCGCCATATAAACACAACCCAGGAGAGAAGCGGTCATCTTTTTCAAGGCCGCTACAAAGCCATCCTGGTCGATGCTGATAATTACCTGCTGCAACTTGTCCGCTATATTCATAATAATCCCGTCAGGGCTGAACTTGCCGACCAATGCGAGGGTTTTCAGTGGTCTTCACATAATGCTTACTGCGGCAAAGAATTTATTCCGTGGCTGACTACCGATTTTGTCTTAAGCCAGTTCGGTAACAATCTTGACTCCGCTCGAGCTCATTATATGGACTTTGCCAGCCTGATTGAGCCGGAGGAACAACTATCTGAATTTCAACATGGAACCCATGAAGGACGTTTGTTGGGAGATGATTTTTTTGCTAAAGAGGCCCTCTCCAAAACAGAAGAAAAGTTTGAAAAACAGACCACGATGGAACAGATTGTCGATGCCGTCTGCTCTGAATATGGGATAAAACCTGCGACTTTAGCTGAGCCGGGAAAGCAACGTAAAAATGCTGAGGCCCGGGCTTTGACAGCACTGTTGGTTATCAATACTGACAGTTTAACTTTGACAAACTTGGCTAAGATTTTCCGCCGGGAATTATCCGGCCTGAGTCAGGCTGCCCGGCGCATGCAGACGCGCCTGGATGTGGATAAAGAACTGAATGCACGACTGAATAAAATCAAGGACAGCCTGTAAATACCCAGGAGTCAAGCCTGACCCCAAAATTGCAACTAAAAATCTGACCAGAAAAAATGACCGAAATTGGTGAAAAAACGGTGAAGAATTGTCTGAATCGGTGTCAGGCTTGACTTTTGGGTATTTTACTTGAAATAGTCTTGGGGGAGAGGGGTGTTGATGTGGACTTTGCGGAAATTTATGGCGGTGTAGTCTGAGCCGGACTCGCGGATGATAATTTTTACGACATAACGATAGTCGGCGGAAAAGGTTATTTCCAGGGCAGAGATCAGGCGGCGGGCAGCGGACTCTTTGGGCACCAGTTTCAACGTTGGCGGGTTTTGCGTAAGCAGGGTCAGATCGTACTGTTCTTTGAGAAAAGTAAAATCAGCAGTCGTCCAAGCAGTTATCTGGACGGCAAAGTGCTGAAGCCAGGGTTCGTCGGCAAGCTTAAATGATTGAGAAACACCGCTGTTTTCGTGCCAGCGCCGACCTCGGTTACCACAAACCAGAATTCCGGATTCAACCGGCTGCGTCAACTCCCAGCGCCAACAGTCGGGCCGCTGAAATGCGAAATGACCCGAAGTTTTTATGACTTCACTGAAAGCTGAAAGATGTTTTTCCTGCTCCATCCGGCTGGAGATTGTATTCACGCCGGCAGCAGCGGCACTGATGCGATCCAGCGTTGCGGCCAGAGATTTGTCTGAAGATTTAATTACAGGGGTTAATTCCGGTGCCACAGATGCTGATACAGTTGCCGCAGCAGTTGTCGGCCCGGACATAAACCCCGCAGAAAAAAGCAAACCTATAAGCAAAATGCTCACAATTTTGCGGATAGAAATTAATGATTGCGCACTATTCAATTTTCATTTTCCTCAATCGGCGGTACCCAAATTTTCAATTCAGCGGCGGCAATCTCTTCTGAGCCGGATTTAACGACGGCATCAGCGATAAAAAAATCATCCAACTGAATCGTGGTTGCTACTTCAATTATGAGTTCGATTCCGATCTCAACCCGCCTGTGAGAAACAAAATGCCGAACTCCGACCAGAAAACCAAGACTCGGCGGACAACCGGCAAGGCGGTCTTCATAACCGCGCAGGCAGGCATAAGACTGGGCCATCATCTCAAGAACCACGACCTCTTCCAAAAAATTATCCGCTCCGCTGACGCCGCAATCACAAAAAATGGTTGCCGCTGCCGGACAGGCTGATATCCGGCCAGAACCCTGCTTGCGATCATAACTCAACAGCTGCCCGATAAGAAGCATGGTCTCCCGATGTGGAATCAGTTCCTGAGCTGCTAATGGCAATGTAATTTTTTTCATGCAATCATGACCGGCTCACGTAAATTCGGCGTTTTTCACTGTCGACAATCTCAATCCTTATTTTTATCAAATTGCGGGACGGCAATAAATCCTCCGCCTTTTCCGGCCACTCAATCACCAGAACCCCGGGGTCAGCAAGATAGTCGTTAAAGCCAAGTTCAAAAAGTTCATCGGCATCACCAAGACGATAAAGGTCAAGATGATAAAGCGGCAAACGCCCCCGATATTCATTTATCAACGTAAAAGTCGGACTGTTGAGATAATACCAGTCGGGCACCCCGAGACCTTTAGCAAGTCCTTTAGTAAGCAGGGTTTTGCCCGCACCAAGATCACCCTGCAGGGTGACAACGTAAAGCTCATCTTTAAATGCTGCAGCCAATTCTTCACCGAACTGCAAAGTTTCTGCGGCCGCAGATGTGGCTATCGGATTTTCCGGCAAAGGTACAGTCACATTATTCACTGTCGCCTGCCATAAGCATTGAAAGTGTTTCAGGTAAAACTCGCTCTAATTCAACCGCTGTCACGCCATATCGAAAACCTGCTGCCATAAGCTTATCAGCAATCATCCCATGCAGAAAAACTCCGGCCTGAGCGGCAGGTAAAGACAGTAATCCCTGCGCCAGAAAACTGCCGATAATTCCTGTAAGAATATCGCCGGAGCCGGCGGTCGCCAGCAGAGAATTGCCGCTTGAGTTAATTGAAAGCGCCCCGTCGGGTGCTGCAATTACGGTCGCCGCCCCTTTCAGAACAACATAAACCCCAAGATCTGCAGCCAATTCAGCAGCGGCCGCGAGGCGGCGATTTTGAATATCTGCGGTTTTGCATTTAAGAAGACGCGCCATCTCGCCCGGATGCGGCGTCAGGATCGTCTGCGGTCGGTTTTTCGGTATGATATCGGGATTTTCCGCAAGCAGGGTTAACGCGTCGGCATCAAGCACCACCGGCAAAGATGATTCATGAAGTAAAGTTTTCACCAATGCCGCAGCCGCTTCATTTAAACCCAGGCCGGGGCCGATCGCTAAAGCAGTTTTACCGGAACAGATCTCTTTAAGTTCAGCCCCACTTAATTCCCGGATTAAGCCGGGAGCTGCTTCCGGCAAAGGCAACAACATCAGCGCCGGATTTCGCCCTTCAAGCTGTCCGGCAAGGGTTTGCGGCAGGGCCAGAGAACTTAGACCGCAGCCGCAATGTAAAGCCGCGCCCGCAGCCAGCAACCCGGCTCCGGATTTTCCGGGACTCCCGGCAAATGTCAGCAAGTGGCCACGACTGCCTTTGTGAATATTGCCTAAAACTGCCGTTTCCGGCAGCAGTTTCCGGCAAAAATCAGCAGTCAGAAGTTGAATAGAATCTTTCTCTTCAACGGCCCAGTTTTGTGGAATACCGATATCGACAATCTCAACCTGGCCGGAATATTCGCAGCCGGGCGCAACAAACAGGCCGGGCTTACCGAAAGCAAAAGTCGCAGTCGCGGTCGCCCGCACCGCATCTCCCAGCGGCAGGCCTGAATCAGCATCCAGGCCGGAAGGGATATCGAGGGCTAAAACCGGGCCGGAAAATTCATTTATTGCGGCAATAACTTCGGCATAAAGCCCACGCACCGCACTCTTTAAACCGGTACCCAAAAGGCCATCAACAATAAGTTTTGAAGAGGGCATTGTCGACTTTAATTTTAGCCAACTCTCTTCATCAAGAAGTTCAAGAACTTCGCCGCCAAGATTAACAAAGGCGTCATGATTAATCTTGGCATCACCGCTCAAACCCGCACCGGGCGCCAGCAAAGCGACCTTAATCCGAAAATATCCGGCCAAGAACAGAACCCGGGCCACCACAAATGCATCACCGCCGTTGTTGCCTTTACCGGCAAACAGCAGAATTTCATCATCTAAATTTTCAAGCCAGCCCGCAGCATCAAGCAAACGCACCGCACCGCGCCCGGCCTCCTCCATCAAAACCGCACCGGGAATGCCGATTTCATTAATTGCACGGCCATCCAGCGCCCGCATCCGCTCAGCTTTCAGGAGTTTAATATCTCCGCTTAATTGCTTTTTCATAATCAACTTCCCGCCTTAAGCTCTCTGATTTTTTGTGCCATCATCTCTTTCACCTGTTTTCGCATCAGAATATGGCCATCATCCCCGCTGAAATCAGCTGGGTCTAAAGGCGACAGGGCCTGCATCCGCACTTTAGCGGGGCGCATTTTGAAAGTTCCCGGCGGCAGCAGGGTATCGGTACCCGTAATACAGAGCGGCACCAGCGGCAGATTAAGTTTAAGCGCCAGGAGAAAGGCACCGGAATAGAAGCGTTGAAGCTCGCCATCACGACTGCGGTGACCTTCAGGAAAGAAAAGAATTGAGCCGCCGGCTGCGGTTATCGCCTGCGCCCTTTCAGCACTTGCCGCAAAACCGTCGGCTTCAACATCAAGGTAACGGGCCAGGTGCATAAATGCCGTATACCAGAAAAGCCGACGAAACGGCCAGGCCCGTACAACAAAGGCGATATCGCTGACCGGCTGCAGCGCCATGCAGTAGGTATCGAAAAAAGAGAGATGATTAATAACGTATATACAAGGGGTCCGCTGCCGGTACGCCTTATCGAAACCATAGCGTCTGAAACTGACAAACGGGGCGACAATCAGCATCCAGCCACGGCCGTAAATCCAGATAAAATGGCGGGCGATTTTTGCAGTCGACCAATCCGTTAATTTACGCCAGAGCAGAAAAGCCAAAGGTGAGATTAAAAGGCCGATAACCGTCCAGAGAAGCAGCAGCGGGTAGACCCAGAGGTTCATCAGAAAAATGAACACTTTCACTCTGGCGCGACCGCCCCTCTTTTGGCGATGACAAAATGGTGGATATCTCCGAGCGTCCGGATTTCGCGCAATCCGGCATCATCCCGGATTTTGATCTTGAGAGCGCCTTCAAGAACCACCACCATATCAACAATATCGAGACTGTCGAGGCCTAAATCAGCGAAAATTTCCGCCTCCGGCACCATCGCCGACTCTTCCAGTTCAAACTCCTCAATCAATGAGTTATTGACTAAAGAGATAATTTCTCCATCTGTCATATTGTGTCCCTGTCCTCCGAACGTACCGGAAACAAATAACGGTTAAAGGATTGATCACCATAAAGTTTTAACAAATGGTGTCGAACATCGCTTCGCCCTCGTTC
>JAOZKP010000599.1 GCA_029935295.1 bacterium
AGTAATTTCGCCGGTTGAATTATCGACAAAAGAGACGCTCAGAGGCGCTACCCCGCTAACCGGAGTTGCCGAAAATCTGGCACTCGGTGGAGTTTCCGCCTCAGCCACAACAACATATTGATATTTGGTATTGATATTGGTGCCACCATAGAAACCCTCAACCCGTAAGGTCACAGTATAATTTCCAGAGGTTGAGTAATTGTGGGTTGGATTTCTAAGGGTACTGGTTGCACCATCACCAAAGTTCCAGTACCAATTCGCAATATTACCTTTGGATTGATCATTAAAATTGACATTTAAAAATCCCGTGCCACTGCGTGGTGTAGCTGTAAAATCAGCTACCACCGGGGCATCGGCAATCGTAAACACACGATAACTGGAACTGGTATTATTGTTGGGCTGAAGGTCATCATCATAAACCATTACCCGCCAATGATAGGAGCTACCAACTGCAAAATTTCCGGACACCGGAATTGATATCGAAGTTTTGTTTTTCATCAGCTCCGAATCGTACCAGATCATTTTCTTGTCGTAAGAGTAGACTCTTAAACGGTAATAATAGTCCCGATCCGGCTGCTCTGCATCATAGAGAGGAGTCCAACTAAAATCTAAAGACTCTGAACCAAAATATGCATTTGGAACTGGGGAAAATGAGCTTTCATCAATAAATGGTAAAGAATTTTTTTCATAATGTACCGAACCCGTTGCCGATGTCCCGCCAGTTTTCTCAAGATTAAAAGTATAATCACCATCCCCGAAAGAAGTCGATGCAGGATACGCCTGATAATAAGTTACCGGCTTATTGAAACGAAAGAAATATCTGCCTATATCATATGAAGTGCTATCAGGATCAGTAACTGTACGTGTGACTATGTCCCAAGGAGCAGCATTGGCATTTCTAACGCTAAGCCAAGTCCCCTGAAAACTGGGCAGGTTGATATCGATGACAAGTTCATCATCAACAGTAGGACTGGAATCTTCACCGGTATAGAAGGAGAAGAGTTCACTCTCTTGGCAACTATTAGGGAGTCCACCTTGGTCAAAAACCCTAACATACCATTTATACGGCGTATTCGGCTGCAACAGACCTTCAGGAACCGTAAATGAGGTATTCTGTGTAACTTTACTGGTATACCAAAAGGCTTTACCTTCATAATCTATGACATAAACCTTATAATAATAACCTGTACCCACTGAATCAAACGTGAACGTAGGGGTCGTAGTCGCAACATAAGAGTTATCAACTGGCAATCGACTCTCTTCAGCCACCCGAGGCAGGGAATCAACATGAGTGAAATCTTGAGCGGCTATCGCCTGTCGACCTCTCTTATCAGTAACCGTAAACGTGTAGCTACCATCTGCTACGACCAAAGCTGGAACAGATGCATAAATCAATCCCCGGCGCTGATCTGACAAAACATTTGGGCTCAAATTATATGTACCTGATGGCCCTTGAGCCACACAGGAAAAGACATCATCAGGACTCGACCCTGACAAGTAAAGATAGAATATAGTTGCGAGTGAACCATCCGCTTTTTCGCGA
>JAOZKP010000600.1 GCA_029935295.1 bacterium
ATCTGACTACCTTTATTGAGGCCATCGACGATGAAAATTGCTGACAGGCCCCCTAAAAGTCCGGGCATACCGTGCAGATTCATAACGCCACAAGTATCAATAGCTTTAAGCAGACTTTCGACTTTACTCTGCAACACTGCAAAACCAAATGTCGAGAGAGCTCCGGCCAGGATTCCAATGATAAAAGCTTGCGGGAAACTTGCCAGATCACAGACAGAACCGATCGCAACACCGCCAGCCAGCGCGGCATTGGCAATATCTGCCGCAGAAATTTTTCCACGCAAGGTAATTGAGGCAAAATAGGTGGCAAGAGTTGCACCGGACAATGCCAGCACGACATTGATTGCAGTGTGAGGGACCGCTTCCGGCGCAACCAGAGCCGCACAAAAACTGGGCCAGAACAACCAGAGAATCATGCTGCCAAACAAGGAGAAACGATCGCTGGTAAAATCTGCTTCAACCGGCAAATCAATCTCTTCCTTGGTCGTCATTGTCATTATCACCCCGAGCCCGAAAATTGCACCGAAAGCATGAATAACAATCGAACCACCGGTATCAACAAATGCGCCGGAAGGTATCAGACCAAAACCGTTACCGAGAAGAAGCCATTCGTTAAATGCATAGCAGGGGACAAAGAGCAGACCAAGAAAAATATACTGACCCATTTTCAGCCGACCAAGAGGGGCTCCGGCGCAAATCAATAAACTTGCCGCAGCAAATTCTGCTAGAATAAGACTATCGATTTCAGAGCCTGAACCGCCCAAAATACCTAAACTATCTTTCAAGATATATAGTGGGATCGCAACACTTACCAAAAGATAGGTTGCGGTTACGGCAGAGCGGCCATATTTTTTTACAAATACCATCAAGAAACCGAAACCGGCCAAAAGCATTGCCATGATATGGATTGCCCGATTATATTTCTGCACATCAACAACATGATCGAGTTCGGTGGCACTGGCGATTCCAGCAAATAAAAACAGAATTACCAATGGTAAAAATAATTTCAAAGCGTTACAAGTTGTTTTCCTGATTTTTAACAATAATACATCCTGACAAAAAGTCTCTTTTGCGGGTGACGCCTGCATTTCAAATGTACTGGTTTTATTCATAAAAAAGCATTCTCCTGGATTTTAGTTAGAAGTTCAATTAGCCGGTAACTTACCTAAAAAATCATAATCAGACAGCCTGACTGCCGCTCTCTTCGGTACGGATACGGATACACCGCTTTAATTCGGTAACAAAAATCTTACCGTCGCCAATCCGGCCGCCGTCATGTTTGGCCGATTTCAAAATCGCTGCAATTGCGATATCGACAAACTCATCGTTGCAGGCAATATCCATCCTGATTTTAGGAATCAGGTTCGGTATCACCTTCTGCCCGCGATAGAGCCGTTCGCTGGAATGCTGCTGATCCTGATGCTGACCATGGCCGGTAACCCGGCTCGTGGTAATCCGCGAGATTCCGGCCGCCACCAGAGCTTCCCTGACATCGTCAAGTTTATCCGGTTGAATAATTGCGGTAACAAGTTGCATTTTTAT
>JAOZKP010000028.1:0-2310 GCA_029935295.1 bacterium
TGCTGAATAGGTAACATTATGACATTCGAAAATATGTCTCCGGTTGCTATCGCGGAAGAATTAGGCCGCAGGCTGAAACAAGCCCGGCTCAATGCTGATTTAACTCAGGCTGAAGTGGCATTGCGTGCCGGCCTGAACCGAAGGACTGTTCTCAACGCTGAAAAAGGAAAAGTGCAGCTGGATAATCTTGTAGCAATGCTAGTCGCAATGGATGTGGTCGAGCAACTCAAAATGTTTTTGCCTGTACAAGAAATATCTCCTCTGCAGTTAGCAAAACTCAGAGGCCGGGAACGGCAGAGAGCCTCAAAAGCCAAGAAAAAGAATAACCGGACTGAAGAGGATAAATCCTCATGGTAAAAGATGTCGTCAGAGTGAAATATAAAGAGCATGATGTCGGCGCGATTAGTTTTGATCCGGAAACCGGAATCGGCTCATTCGAATTTGAGCCCCTCTTTATCAAAACCGGAATAGAGCTGTCGCCCATAAAAATGCCTTTATTGCGAAAAATATATTCATTTCCAGAAGCTGACCCGGAGGTCTTCAAGGGTTTGCCGGGAATGATAGCGGACTCATTACCGGATGATTTCGGCAATGCTGTATTGAATGCCTGGATTGCCGGCCAAGGTGGATCGGTAGCTGACATTACCCCGATACAGCGCCTTAAATATCTGGGAAAGCGGGGCATGGGGGCCTTAACCTATCATCCTGCGGCCCAGAGAAAAAATTTAAACGCTTCGCAACATATTGAAATCCAATCTTTGGTTGCAATTGCCCAGGAGATCTTAGATCAGCGAGAACAATTCAAGGTAGCTCTTGGGGCTCAGGGACAAGCAGATAAAGCCGCAATGACGGCACTGTTGTCTGTCGGTGTGAGTGCCGGTGGCGCCAGGCCGAAAGCGGTGCTTGCGTTTAACGATGATTTTACCCAGGTGAGATCAGGGCAGACCGATGTGCCGCAAGGGTTTACTCATTTTATAATGAAATTTGATGGTGTCAGTGAACATAATCAAGACAAGGAAACCTTCGGCGATCCGCTGGGGTATGGTGCCATGGAGTATGTCTATTATCTCATGGCAAAAGCATGTGGGATAGAGATGATGCCTTGCCGTTTGCTGAATGAAGGAGAGAGGCGTCACTTTATCACCCAGCGTTTTGATCGTGATGGCAATAAAAAGCGGCACGTACAAACCTTAAGCGGGCTGGCGCACATCAGCTATAAAAAAGTCGGATCGTACTCTTATGTTGAACTCTTCGCAATTGCCAGAGAGCTTAAATTACGCGCTGATGATGCCATTCAGATATTTAAGCGTATGGTTTTCAATGTTGTTGCGCGGAATCATGACGATCACTCTAAAAACTTTGGCTTTATGCTCGATGATCTGCACCGATGGCAGTTATCCCCAGCTTACGATTTAGCCTACAGCTACAAGCCTGGAAGTCCCTGGGTAAATAGTCACTGGATGAAGCTCAATGGCAAGCGCGACAACTTTTCCCGGGAAGATTTTTATAGCTTCGAAAAATTAAGCCCGCTATTCAACAAACGAAAAATTGATCAGATAGTCGAGGAGACGATAGAGCATGTTTCCCGATGGAATGATTTGGCCGCTGAACACGGTGTGCCGCATTCGTTGCGCAAAGCGATCGGTCGTAATTTACGGTTAGCGGTTTAACCGGGGCAACGAGGCGGCGCGGGTAAAGATGTATGGGGTCTTATTTCTTTTTTAAATTGGCATTAAAAAAAGTAGTGGTAAATCTTGAATTTGTGTAAAAAACCTGTAATCGTGGTCAGCCGTTGTTTGGGGTTTGGGGTCTGTCGCTGGAACGGGGCGGCGCTGGCATGTCGTCTGGTTGACGAGTTGAAAGATGTGGTCAATTTTATTCCGGTCTGTCCTGAATGTGAAATTGGTCTCGGGCTGCCGCGGCCGCCAATTCGCCTGGTGCAGAAAAATTCAGTCTTAGCTCTGATGCAGCCGGAGACTGGCCTTGATTTGACTGCTGCAATGGTTGGCTTTACCGAAAAATTCCTGCAGTCTCTCGTTCAGGTTGACGGTTTTCTCCTGAAGCGTAAATCCCCCTCCTGCGGCCTTGCCGATATTCCTATCTATGCTGCGCCGGATGCGGAAGTTCCCCTCAACAAAAAAGGCACCGGTTTTTTCGCCCGCTCCGTGGACCGATATTTCCCCGATATTCCCAAAGTCGATGAGGAGTGTCCGGGCAAAGAGAGTTTTCTCGAGCTGCTCAAACTGCTCAAATAGTTTGCAGTCAGCGACGGATAATACCCATTTGTCATGCCTGCCCCCCCTGTTTTTT
>JAOZKP010000028.1:2410-16610 GCA_029935295.1 bacterium
TTTGCAGTCAGCGACGGATAATACCCATTTGTCATGCCTGCCCCCCCTGTTTTTTAGTATAGCTTTTTCTTGAATACCCAAAAGTCAAGCCTGACGCCGTATCCTCTCTGACGCCGTATCCGCCGCCGTATCTTCGCCGTATCTTGCCAGCTCGGACGCCACCTCGCCGCGCCGACTCTATCGTTGTTTAGATTCCCACTCCAGTATATTTCGTTTGCGGCGGATGCCGCCGCCGTAGTTGCCGAGGGCTCCATTCTTTTTTATGACTCGGTGGCAGGGGACCAAGTAGACGATCGGGTTGGCGGCCATGGCGCTGCCGACGGCGCGTTGGGCTTTTGGTGCGCCCGCCATCTGTGCCAGTTGGCTGTAGGATATGGTTTGTCCGGTTTGGGTGTGCAGCAGGGCCCGCCAGATATTGATCTGAAAGTCAGTGCCCTGGAGAAGCAGGACCAGGGTTGAATTTGTCCGGGTCGGTTGGAATATCTTTTCAGCCAGTTTGGCTGCCGGTTCGGGTTTGTAGTTCAGGGTTGCGGCCGGCCATTTCAGGCTCAGTTTTTGGAGTTGTTTGTCAGGTTCAGTGTCGCAAAATGTCAGAGAGCAGATTCCGCGATTACACCAGCTCAAAAGTGCATTGCCGAATGGTGTTGTTACAATGCCATAGTTGAGATGCAAGATCTCTCGGTTTGCCGGCCGTGTGTACGTCTCGATAATGATGCCTAGATTGGCCCCGACAGGGTTATGGATTTCATCAGATGGGTTTGGTGGCAATATTGGATTTTTGGCTGATTTGGGTCTGTTGTCAGAGTTGTCTGCCGCATTTTTATGGGTTGCTGGTTTCATGTGACGAGCACATTTCTGATCGTCTGGCTTAAAATTGCAAATTGAAAGGGCTTGGCACAGTTGGCCTTAAAGCCATAGCTTTTGTAATTGGCCATAACCTGGTCGTTTGAGTAGCCGCTGCAGACAATCGCTTTGGCTTCCGGATCAATTTCCAGAAGCCGACTCATGGCTTCCCGGCCGCCCATGCCTCCCGGGATTGTGAGGTCCATGATTACCAGATCGTAGGGTTCTCCGGACTTTATGGCCGCTTGATATTCGACCAGCATGGCCGTTCCGTCAACCGTGCTGCTTGCTTCGTAGCCCAGATCAGTTAACAGGTCAACGCAGACTTCAAGGACAACCTCTTCATCGTCCATAATCAGAATTCTTCCCGATCCCGGAATCAGGTCCATCGCCTCTTTCTCCTTATCTATCTGTTGCTGGCCGAAATTATTGAATTCACAAATACACCTTGGGTTTTTATCTCTTGCAGAACATTTCTTGTTACTTACCTGTAACATATAGGGGCGTTGGAAACAAAATATTTTTTCGTTTTGACCATCCAAAAAAAGCTTAGAATTTTACTGTTTTTTGCTTGACAAAGGTGGCTCGGGCGGGTATCAGGGGTGGGTAATAGTGGTAAATTGTGGGTTAGAATGTCATGCTTGTGGGAAATGGTGTAGTGTAGATGTCGTTTATCAGTCGTTACGAATACTCTCTTGATACTAAGGGAAGGCTCAATATCCCGGCGAAATTCCGGGAGGTTCTGCTGCGTGACTACGATTATAATTTGGTTATAACGACTGCTTTAGATGGTTATCTCGACTGCTATCCCCGGGCGGTCTGGAGCCAGCTGGAAGAAAAATTTAAGTCTCTTCCCTCAAGTTTGAAACGGTTTAAGCGTTTGTATGTATCCGGTGCGGTTGAGTGTTCTCTGGATAAACATGGTCGGGTTCTGTTGCCGCCGACGTTGCGGCACTGGGCCGGGCTTGATCAGGATTGTAATAATGTTGTCATTGTCGGCAATATGGATAAAATGGAGTTCTGGAGCCAGGAGCGCTGGAGCATTGAAGAGAGTGAAACCATAGAATCTTCCGCAGATATAAATGCCCTGCTTGATGAGCTGGGAGTTGTAATCTAAAGCCGACTTGGCTTGTCAGTAAACGAAATCTCATAGAGCGGTCGCTCAAATGAAGCATATTCCTGTTCTTTTACAAGAGAGTGTCGAAATCCTGTTGTCCGGTCAGAGTAAACCTTCCGGTTGCAGAGTGATGGTCGATGCCACATTTGGCGGTGGAGGTCATACGCGTCGGTTGCTGGAGCTTGGCGGCAAACAGTTGGACGTAGTTGCCATTGATCGTGATCCGGCGGCGATTGCCAGAAGTGCTTCGCTGAAACAGGAATTTGCTGCTCGGTTCAGGCTTCTGTCTGGAAATTTTGCCGACTTTGACTTGGTTTTAGATGAAGCCGGAGTCGGTACGATTGATGGCCTGCTGCTCGATATAGGTCTCTCCAGTTTTCAGTTGGAAGAGGGTGAGCGCGGTTTCAGTTTTCAGGCTGATGGCCCACTGGATATGCGTATGGATCCGGCCGTTGGCAGGCCAGCTGCGGCGGTTGTTAAGGAGTCTGATTGTGAGACCCTGACGCGTATCTTCCGAGATTTTGGTGAGGAACCGTACGCCGCCGCAATTGCCCGCAAAATTGTGGCGGTGCGAACTCAGAAGCCGTTATTGACGACCCGTTCTCTGGCCTTGCTGATCTCGGAGATGGTTCCGGATTACAAGCAGTCCCGGCGTCATCCTGCAACCCGGGTTTTTCAGGCATTACGGATTTTTGTTAATGATGAACTCGGGGCTCTGGAAAAGGTTTTGCAGTTAGGTCTTGAGCGACTTAATTCTGGGGGGCGAATGGTAGTTATTGCTTATCACTCTCTGGAAGATCGCCTGGTCAAAAGTTATTTCCGGGAGGCGGCCAAAGGCTGTATCTGCCCGCCCCGGGTGCCGGTTTGCGGTTGTGGTCGGGTCAGCCGGGTGAAAATACTGCATCGTTCAGGATTGCGGCCGCAGCCGGATGAGATTGAGCGTAATCCCCGCAGTCGCAGTGCCTGTCTGCGGGCAATTGAGAGGTTGTAGGGGTTTTGAGTGGCGACCGGAGGAGTGAAGCAGGAAACATCGCAGTGGGGTTTTTTGAACAGCTGCCTGCTGCTGATTCTGGTTTTGATGATCTTCTACTGTTCCTGGGTTAATAATAAAATTGTCACCCGGGGTTATCGGTTAAGTGAATTGCGGAAAAATGAAAAACATCTCATTGAGGAGCAAGGCAAACTTGAAGCTGAGCTGGCGACGTTGAAGAGGCCGCAGAATCTGGCCCGTCTCGCCCGTCAGTTGGGTTTGAAAGAGCCGCGCTCAGGGCATAAAATAGTGATGCCATGAAGCGGATAAAACGGGAATCAAAAAAGGAACGGCGCAGCTTGCAAAACCGGATCAGGTGGGTGGCAGGTCTCGTCGTTTTTTGTTTGTTGGCGGTGGTTGTTCGGGCCTGGTTTGTTCAGGTTGAAAATCATGACTATTATCTCGCCCGGCAGCAGCAGCAGCGGAGCTCAAACCTTCTGTTGACATGTGAACGGGGCGAGATTCTGGCTGCAGACGGCGGTCAATTGGCGATTACAGTCAAAGGGGAATCTCTTTTTGCCAATCCGCAGAGAGTAAAAGAAAAAAAACGGTTAGCGCATGTGCTTGCGCCAATTCTCGGGCAGAAAGCTGCAACTCTTGAGCGGCGTTTTCAGGGTAAACGGAGTTTTGTCTGGCTCAAACGAGCTTTAACTCCGGCTCAGGTCAAAGCTCTGACTCCCTGGTGTAAAAAGGAGAAAGGCTTAGCTTTTTTTAAAGAGAATCGGCGGGTCTATCCGAATCGGGAACTCGCCGGTCAGGTTTTAGGGTTTACGAATATCGATTGTTGTGGTCAGGAAGGACTAGAGACCTACTACGAAAAATATCTTAAAGGCCGCCAGGTCTATCTAGAACGTGAATATGATGCCAAGCGCCAGGTTGTTGACAGCTATGAGTATCCAGAACTTGATTACTATAAGGGCAAAACGGTTTATCTGACGATTGACCGTCATATTCAATCCTGGGCTGAAGAGGCGCTCGCCGCAGCCGTAACTGACAGCCGCGGGCGCAGCGGCGTGGCCCTGGTTATGAACGCTAAGGATGGCGCTCTTCTGGCGATGGCGCAGTATCCGGGTTTTAATCCCAATAGTAAGCGCAAGAACAATCCCTCCTTATGGCGTAATCGGGCTGCGGTTGATCTGATGGAGCCGGGTTCGACCTTTAAGGTTTTTACACTGGTCGCGGCGCTGGAGTCGGGACAGTTTAAGATTGATGATAAAATAGATTGCGAAAAGGGCAAATACAAAGTTGGCCGAAGAACTATTCACGATACCCATGAGCACGGCATTCTGCGTCTCGATGAGGTTTTGAAATATTCAAGTAATATCGGTTGTTCCAAGATCGTCGAAAGACTCGGGCCGGAGCGCTTTTACGACACCTTGAAAAAATTTGGTTTTGGGGCCCGGAGCGGGATTGATTTTCCGCATGAGCCTTCCGGCCGAATGCGTTCCTGGCGCAAGTGGCGAGCGGTAGATCTCTGTAATATAGCTTTCGGACAGGGTGTTTCGTTGACTTCGGTACAGCTTACATCTGCCTATGCGGCCCTGGCCAACGGCGGTTACCGAGTGACGCCGCATCTGGTGGCAAAGATTGTAAATGACGCAGGCTGGACGGTGTATGAACATCGGCACGAAGGGCTTGCGCACCGGGTATGCAGTGCAGATGTGGCCCGGCAGGTTGACAAGGCTTTGGGAATGGTGGTCGAGGATGATGGAACCGCGCCGAAAGCCCAGATTCCCGGTTTTCGGGTTGCCGGTAAAACCGGAACTGCACAGAAATTTGACTTCAGTAAAAAATGCTATTCGCACAGTAAATATTGGGCTTCATTTGTTGGTTATGTTGATCCGCCGGCCGGCGAGTCACGCAAGATTGTTTATGTGATGGTGGATGAACCCAAGCGTTCAATCTATGGTGGTATGGTGGCGGCGCCGGCTTTCCGCAAGATTAATCGTCGTCTGATGAGTTATTTGAATTATGCTCCAGATGCCGATCTTGTGAAGCTGGCTATGCCGTTGTCGGAAGAGCCGAATGAAGTATTGAATGATTCAGCGAACGTTACTGTCGCTGAGAGTTGTGTCTGTGGGGAAAAGGCTGGCAGCGGAAAACCAATAGACCAGGTAGCATCGGTGGTGCCGGATTTTACGGGTCAGACGATTCGTGAAGCTTTAGCCCGGATCAGCAGTTATCGCAATCGGGTTGAAATTTCAGGTCAAGGCCGGATTGTGGCGCAACGGCCGGCCCCGGGCAGCCGGCTTGAGCCGGGACTCAATTTCGTTTTTAAGTTGAGCAGTGAGATCTAGGATGCGGAAGCGGCAAAACCATTATTGGAAACTTAAAGAGCTGAGTTCTGTTTTGCAAATTCAGCCGCTGCCGGTTTGTCGTGAAGTTGATCTGGAACAGGAACTTACCGGAATCTCAACCGATACCCGTAAACTGGTTGCTGGAGAACTTTTTGTGGCTCTGTCCGGGCCCAATTTTAACGGTCAGGATTTTGTCGAAACAGCGATTGCCAAAGGGGCTGTTGCTGTAGTTGTTTCCGGGGCGGCAGCTGATTTACTGACATTGGCGCAGCGTTATCAGCAGGTTCTGTTTCTGCCAGTTTCAGATACCCTCGTGGCTCTGGGAGATCTGGCCCGGGCGCGTCTGGCAAAAATTAATCCGATTGTGATCGCGGTAACCGGGTCAAACGGCAAAACTACTACCAAAGAGATGTTGGCGCAGATTCTAGCGCCGGTATACCGGATTCATAAAACTGCCGGAAATTTTAATAACTGTATCGGTCTGCCGTTAACGGTTTTCGCAATGCCGGATGATTGTCAGGTCGTGGTTCTGGAGATGGGCATGAACGCTCCGGGTGAAATTGCAGCACTGACCGCAATTGCTCGGCCCGATTATGCGATTATCACCAATGTCGCACAAGCCCATCTTCAGGGTTTAGGTTCGCTCGAAGCGATCGCTCGGGCCAAATGTGAAGTGGTTGCCGGGCTTAAACCCGGAGCCACTGTGATCTATAATGGAGATGATCCTTATCTGGCCCGATTGGTACCGGAAACGGTTGCGGACTGTCCGGTTGATTTACGGCCTAAATTGTTGCCGGTCTCTGAGTACGGGGCTTCCGAAATTGAGATAAAAGCAGTTGAGATATGGCATAAAAATGACGGTTTAAGTTTCGTTTTTTTAAGAGATAATGAGAGAGCGTTGGTGAAGTTGCCCTGTTGGGGGCGGCACAACGTAATGAATGCGGTGCTGGCGTTGGCTGCGGGAACTTGTTTGGTGGGGATTTACCCCGTTCCCGCAGCCAACTCCTTTAGAAATTTCAAGATGCCCGCCGGGCGCCTGGAAAAATATGATTTGGGTAATGGCGGAATACTGTTGCACGATGCTTATAATGCCAATCCCGATTCGATGGCGGCAGCGTTAACTGCGGTCGCGGAGCGCCGCGGAGGAAAATTTCTTGCCTTGGTTTTGGGAGATATGAATGAGCTTGGAGAAGAGAGTCCGGCTCTACATCGGCAGGTAGGTGAAAAGGTTGCTGAAATCAGGCCCAATCTCTTGGTCTTAGTGGGTGAACTCGCCGCAGAAATTGCCCGGGCCGCCCAATCTGCCGGTCTGCCGGCTGAGCGGATTATAAAGTTTACCGCCGGCGCTTTCAGCGCGGTTGTTAATTTGTTGCAGGAACGGTTGCCGGCAGATGCTCTGTTGCTGGTTAAAGGCTCACGGGCTCTGGCGTTAGAAAATATTGTCAATCCTTTGGTTACTGATTCAGGGGTGCAATCTTAAATGCTGTATCATATTCTTTATCCCCTGCATAATTTGTGGTCCGGCTTTAATGTCTTCCGCTATATCAGTTTTCGGGCAATTTATGCAGCGTTAACCGCTCTTTTTATAGCGTTCTATCTTGGGCCTAAAGTGATTGCCTGGTTGCAGAAACTGCAGATTGGCCAGATTGTGCGTGAAGATGGGCCGCAGAGTCATCTGGTCAAGACGGGGACGCCAACCATGGGTGGTGTGCTGATTATTTTTTCAGTTGTCGTGGCAACCTTGCTTTGGGCCGATTTGACCGAGATCTATATCTGGCTGATCTTGGCGGTGGTGATCGGTTTTGGCGCCATCGGTTTTGTTGATGACTATCGTAAACTGGTACAGGGCAGTTCCGCCGGTCTCTCAGCGCGGCAGAAACTCGCGGCTCAATTCGGGGTGGCAACTGTTTTTGCCCTGCTGGTCTATATGCTGCCGGGTTACTCAACCTCACTGACCGTACCATTTTTTAAACGGGTGCTGCCCGATTTTGGAATTTTCTATATCCCCTTTATGGCTCTGGTTGTGGTCGGTACTTCAAATGCGGTTAATCTGACTGATGGTCTGGACGGTCTTGCAACCGGCCCCTCACTGGTTGCGTTTGCCGTCTATATGATTTTTACCTATGTTGCTGGCCATCGTCTGCTCGCCGACTATCTTCAGGTACAGCACATTGTCGGTGTCGGTGAAGTTGCGGTTTTTTGTGCCGCAATGATCGGGGCGGCATTGGGATTTCTTTGGTTTAATACTTATCCCGCGGCAATTTTTATGGGCGATGTCGGTTCGCTGGCGCTCGGCGCCGGGCTGGGTGCGGTTGCGGCTGTGACCAAGCAGGAGCTGCTGCTCTTTTTAGTCGGCGGGATTTTTGTTCTTGAAACCCTGTCGGTAATTATTCAGGTCGCCTCATTCAAACTGACTGGAAAACGGGTTTTCCGAATGGCGCCGCTGCACCACCATTTTGAACTAAAAGGTTGGGCCGAGCCCAAGGTGATTGTCCGGTTCTGGATTATCGCCCTGATTCTTGGTCTTTTTGCTTTAAGTACATTGAAACTGCGGTAATTTAAATGCCTGAGACTGAACGGGAACAGAGAGCACTGGTTGTTGGACTCGGTATCAGCGGGGTCGCCGCGGTCCGGCTGCTTCTGGCTCAAGGTTTTCAGGTTGCCGTCAGTGACCGGCGCCCAAAAGCGGAACTGGAAGAAATTTTAGCAGACCTGGTCCGGGCGGGAATCAGTGAGATTGAAACTGCCGGCCATTCTGAAGCGTTCTTTGATAATCGGGATCTGATTGTTGTCAGCCCCGGAGTACCGTTGGCTCTGCCGGTTTTTATCCGGCCGCATGAACAAGGTTGCGAAATTATCGGCGAGGTTGAACTTGCCGCCCGTTTCAGTGCGGCTGAACTGCTGGCGTTAACTGGAACCAATGGCAAAACCACCACAGTCAGCCTGCTTGGAGAAATTTTTACAGCTGCGGAAAAAAATGTCTTTGTCGGCGGCAATCTCGGCCGGCCGGCAGTTGAGATGGTGGACTCCGGTTGTGAGACTGCAATTTTAGAACTCAGCAGTTTTCAACTGGAGAGTGTCAGCACTTTTAAGCCGCGGGTGGCAATTATTCTCAACCTGACCCCTGATCACCAGGATCGCTACGTTGACAGTGATGCTTATCTGGCCGCAAAAACTCGGATTTCTCAGGCACAGGGGCGAGATGACGTTCTGATCTTAAATTATGATGATGCAAATCTCAGGGCTTTCGGTGCAGAACTTAAATCTCGGCGGCAGGCCGGAGAAAATTTGCCGGAGATTCTCTTTTTCAGTGTCACTGAAACGTTGGCTGAAAATGGTGCGAGCTGGATCACTGACCGGATTGAAATTAAAGCTGAAACCTTAAACGGTCAGCCGCTGCTGGTAGAATTAAAAGCACCGGCGATTAAACTTCCGGGCTCGCATAATCGGTCAAATTATCTCGCAGCCCTGCTGACAGCGCTTATTTGTGAACTTGATTCGGAAACTGTATTAAAATCCATGGCCAACTTTGCCGGGATTTCGCATCGTTTGGAATTTGTCGGCAGTCGCAATGGGGTTGACTATTACAATGATTCAAAAGCAACCAATATTGATGCTGTGATTAAGGCGGTCAGCAGTTTTGAAAAACCGCTGCTGCTGCTTTTGGGCGGTTATGACAAGGGGGCTGATTTTTCACTTTTGACAGAGCATCTGCAGAACAACAATGTCCGGCAGTTGATTCCTTTTGGCCAGGCCGCGACAGAGATTAAAAGGCAGTTGCCGCAATATGCTCAGGATTTTCAGGCGGCAAACCTGGAGAGTGCTTTGCGGCAGGCTGAAACTCTGGCCGAACCCGGTGAGGTCGTAATTTTGGCCCCCGGTTGTGCCAGTTTTGATGAATTTGTAAATTATGAGGCCCGCGGAGATCGGTTCCGCGAACTGGTTAAAAGAGGCGGGGAGTAGCTTTTGTTTTACGGCCTGA
This sequence comes from bacterium, assembly GCA_029935295.1. Lineage (GTDB taxonomy): Bacteria > Desulfobacterota > Anaeroferrophillalia > Anaeroferrophillales > Tharpellaceae > Tharpella. Next base: position 11,680 of record JAOZKP010000028.1, read on the forward strand.
AACGAGATGAAATAGTGCTGATGTCGGTTGTGGGCACGCTGTTATGCCTAGGTCTGCTGATGGTATTTAATGCCAGCAGCATCAAGGCATTCAATGCCTACGGCCAGAGCTCACATTATCTTCTGCGCCAGCTGATATTCGCGATTTTAGGGGGAGCCGCACTTTTTCTCTGTGCCCGTTTTGATTATCACTGGTGGAGTAAACTGACCCTGCCTTTGGTCGTTGTCAGTATTGGTCTGCTGGTGCTGGTTCTGGTGCCGGGATTTGGGGTGAATATTAAAGGGGCAACCCGCTGGATCAAAACCCCGCTCTTTAATCTGCAGGTTTCAGAGTTCTGTAAATTAAGTTTTGTCATCTACTTAAGCGCCTACCTGGCAAAACGGGAAGGGCAGCTGGGAGATTTCAAGAGGGATTTTCTGCCGCCCTGGATTATTCTTGGAGTGGTGATCGCACTGCTGATGCTGGAGCCCGATTTCGGTTCATCGGTGGTGCTTGGGGCGCTGACGTTTGTACTACTTTTTGTTGCCGGGGCGCAGCTTAAACATCTGGCTATCCTGCTGTCGGTTGGCGCGGCCGGAGTGGTTGCGGCAATTGCCGGGCGCGGCTATCGTATGGATCGGGTTACCTCATTTCTGGATGTTGGCGGAAAAGGGGTTTCCTATCAGTTAAAACAGTCCCTGATTGCTTACGGTGCCGGCGGCGTGCAGGGAGTCGGGGCCGGCAACAGTGTCCAGAAACAGCTTTATCTGCCCGAAGCTTACACAGATTTTATTGTTGCAGTCTGGGGTGAGGAGTTCGGATTTGTCGGGGTTATTGTCCTGGTTGTATTGATTGCCGCCCTGCTCTGGATCGGGCTTAAAATTTCCCGTTCCGCTCCGGATCGATTAGGATCAATTCTCGCTTTCGGCCTGACTCTTTTTTTAGTGTTGCAGATGACGATTAATTTCTGGGTTACCTTGGGGCTTCTGCCGACCAAAGGTTTGACCTTTCCTTTTTTAAGTTATGGCGGAAGTTCACTTTGTGTCTCTTTAGCCGCAGTTGGAGTTTTGTTGAATGTCAGTCGCCAGACCCGCTAAAACAGTTCTCTTTGCCGGAGGTGGTACCGGCGGTCATCTCTTTCCCGGGATAGCTCTGGCGGAGGAGTTTAAACAGCGGGACCCTGAAGTAAAGATTGTTTTTGCCGGCACCCGGCGCGGGCTTGAAGCCCGGGTGATTCCGGAAATTGGTTATCCGCTGGTATTCTTAAGGGTTCAGGGCCTAGTCGGGGTTAAAGGGTTGAAACGACTCAAGGCTCTGTTTAATTTTCCTAAAGCTGTAATCCAGGCGCTAATTTTACTGGTTCGCTATCGGCCGACTCTGGTCGTCGGCCTCGGCGGTTATGCCAGCGCCCCGGTTTTGTTGGCAGCGATGGTGGCCGGTTTGCCGTGGGTTTTGCAGGAACAAAATGCCTATCCCGGTCTGGTTAACCGACTGCTGGCACCTTTTGCCGGGGCGGTGTTTATCGCTTTCGATAAAGCCCGGGAGAAATTGAAAAGCAGAAAAGTTTATGATTACGGTAATCCTCTACGGGCACACCTGCAACCGAATGAAGCTGCGATAAAGGAAAATTCAGATAGCGCCGGTTTTAATATTCTGGTTGTCGGCGGCAGTCAGGGAGCCCGGGTTCTTAATCAGGTGGTGCCCCAGGCGGTCGCAGCACTTGTCGGTCAGTATCCGGATCTACAGATTGTCCATCAGAGCGGCAAACAAGGGTTTGCCGAGGTGAAAAGAGCATATGCCGATAGTAATTGTCCGGTTGAAGTAAAAGAGTTTATTAATGATATCGGCAGCTGTTATTTAGCGGCTGACCTGGTTATCTGTCGTGCCGGAGCTTTGACTCTGGCGGAACTGGCAGAACTCGGTAAAGCTGCGATTTTAGTTCCTTTTCCCTATGCCGCTCACGATCATCAGCTTTTTAATGCCCGGGCATTTGCCGAAAAAGGGGCGGCAATAGTACAGGTTGAAAGTGAATTCACAGTTACCGGCTTGCGGGATGAGATTGAACGGCTGAAAAATAATCCCGAAATTCTCAAAGAGATGGGACAGACCGCCTCTGAGCTGGCCCGGCCTCAAGCCCGGGCAGAAATAGTTAAGCAGTGTCTTGAATTGATTGAGGAGCATTGATAATAAAGTGAAAGGTATGCATCATAAAGTTGAGCGGGTTCATTTTGTCGGTATCGGCGGCAGCGGTATGTGCGGGATTGCCGAAGTTCTGCTGAACCTGGGTTATCAGGTTCATGGGTCCGATCTTAACCGGAGCCCGGTAACGGAACGGCTCGAAAAACTCGGTGCCCGGATTGCCTACGGCCATGCCCGGGAAAATCTGGGTGATGTACAGGTTTTGGTGCGTTCAACCGCAGTTAAAGATGATAACCCAGAGGTACAGGAAGCCCATGTTCGTTCAATTCCGGTAATTCCCCGGGCGGAGATGCTGGCTGAGTTGATGCGCCTTAAATATGGCATTGCGGTCGGTGGTACGCACGGCAAAACCACTACCACCTCCATGATTGCGACTATGCTCAGTGGTACCGATCTCGATCCGACCGTGGTTATCGGTGGCCGGCTTAACAGTATCAACAGTAATGCCTGTCTCGGTCAGGGTGAAATCCTGCTGGCGGAAGCCGATGAGAGTGATGGTTCATTTCTGGCGCTGTCACCGATTATTGCGGTGATAACCAATATCGATCGTGAACATCTTGATCATTATCGCGGCGGGATTAAAGAGATTGAGGATAACTTTGTTGAATTCGCTAATAAAGTTCCTTTTTACGGCCTGGTAGTGCTCTGTCTTGACGATTCCCGGGTGCAGGAGGTAATGCCCCGGATTCGGCGCCGGATTTCAACCTACGGTTTTAACCCGCAGGCGGATGTGCGGGCGATAGATGTAACAATTTCCGAGATGCAGAGCCGTTTCAAGGTGATTGTTAATCGTGAGGAACTTGGTGAATTTACAATTGATATGCCGGGTCGTCACTATGTACTCAATTGTCTCGCGGCGATTGCGACCGGTTTTGAACTGGGTCTGGAGTTTGCCGATATACGCCGTCACCTTTCCGGTTTTGCCGGAGTTCAGCGGCGTTTGCAGATTGTCGGTGAATACCGGGGTGCCTTGCTGATTGATGATTACGGTCATCATCCGACGGAAATTCAGGTTACTCTGGAAGCCTTACGTCAGGCCTGGCCGAAACGGCGATTGGTGACCCTGTTTCAACCGCATCGCTATACCCGTACCCAGCATCTGTTTAACGATTTTCAGGTTGTTTTCAATGAAACCGATGTCCTCGTGGTAACTGACATCTATGCCGCCGGTGAAAATGAAATTGACGGTATCAGCGGTGAAAGCCTGGCGGAAGCGATTCGGCAGCATGGTCATAAGCAGGTTCACTATCTGGCGGATCGAGAAGCACTACACAAATTTGTAGAAGCCAACGTTGAAGCCTCAGATCTGATTTTAACCCTGGGGGCCGGCGATATCACACGGCTGCATCATGAGCTGGTAGCAAAGTGAGTATGAAAATGCCAGTAAAATTATTTTTCGGGTCGGGATGTCGAGACTGCCGGAAAGCTTTTAATTTGCCGACTGTTTTTGCCATGCTGTTGCTGTTGCTGATTGTAAGTTCGGCCTGCACCACTCCGGGTGGGCGCTCCACCGGAGTGGTTTATGATGATGCTCTGATTTCAACCAAGGTTAAGACCCGTTTAACAGAAATGCTTGGGGGTCAGGTCATCGGTATCGATGTTGATGTCTATCAGGGTGAAGTAACCCTGCAGGGCCGGGTGCGGTCGCCGAATATGGAAAGTCGGGTGATTGCGGTTACGGTCCAGGTACAAGGGGTCAGAAAAGTTATTAATTTACTTAAAATAATTCCATAAAAATGGAAAGCTCTTTGATAAATGCTGAGCAAAAATCTGAGCTTAAGCACGCTCTCGCCGGGTTTCTCGTAGAGAATGAACCGCTGGCGCCAAAAACTGCATTTAAGACCGGCGGTTCAGCGGCAATTTATCTCCAGCCGAAAAATCTGTCTGAACTTGTACTCGCAGTCAAAACCCTGACCTGGTTAGAGCTTAAGTTTCTGGTTATGGGTGGGGGTAGCAATCTGCTGGTTGCTGATGCCGGTATTAACGATAAGGCGGTAATCAGTTTGGCCCGGGGCTTTAAGGGTTATGAGATTGTTGGTTCGGACAGTGATTCGGTTATGATTCGGGCCGGCAGCGGCGTAAGGTTGGCGGCGTTGATTCAGTTAAGTCTGATCGGCGGCTACAGCGGCTGGGAAAACCTGGCGGGAATCCCCGGTACCTTAGGCGGGGCGTTGGCGATGAACGCCGGAGCCCATGGCGCGACAATTTACGATTATGTGTCAGCGGTTCGGGTGCTGCGTGGCACTGAACTGATCTGGTTAACCCGCGCTGAACTTAAGCCGGTTTATCGTAACGGCGGCCTGGCCGGGCAGGATATTGTAGTTGCTGCCTATTTTCACCTGCCGCGGACAACTTCCCGCGAGGTTACAGCGAGAGTTGTTGAAATCAAGCAGCAGCGGCGGCAGCGCCTACCGCCGGGTCGGCATGCCGGTTCAGTTTTCAAAAACCCGGCCGGCGATTTTGCGGCCCGGCTGCTCGATAAAGCCGGTTGTAAAGGATTGCGGAGCGGCGGGGCTCAAGTTTCAGAACAGCATGCCAATGTAATCGTGGTTGAGAAAGATGCAACCACAAGAGATATTACCGATTTAATGGCTGAAATGCGGGATCGGGTCGAGCAGAGTTTCGGGATTGTTTTAGAACCAGAAATCAGGATGTTTTAGCTATTTTTTGAAACTGTCATGATTGGGGTCATTGCTTTAGCTTTGACCCCGTTACTGAGGGCGAAGCGATGTTCGACACCATTTGTTATAGTT
>JAOZKP010000601.1 GCA_029935295.1 bacterium
ACATTTCAATTTCAGCCAGCACTTTTTCCGGGCTGATTCCTAATGATTTAATCTGTAACAAGTCTGCTTTAGTCAATAAGTCCATATTTTTTCACTCTTAAAAAAATGATAGCCGTTGTTATTCATATACATCATTCCGATGTTTTCTGAATCAAAGTTTTTTAAAAATTTGATTCATCTTCCGACTGATCTGCTTTCGGGCATATTCATCGGTAATCAGTTCCGGCCAACCATCCAGAGCCTTCTTGATATTGTCAACTATCTCAAGAGTTTTAGGGCGGGAGAAACCGAAAAGTTTTCCTTCATTGATAATATTTTCAATAGTAATATTGGCAGTTTGGCCGTCGATTGTTAAAATCTGCTCATTTTGCAAAAATGATGGAGTGAGATCGTAAACCGGTGAGAGGCGCTAGCCGGCTGAATCGTGGATCATAGAAAAATTCTGCAGATGATCGTCAGTGTTATGAATTACAACATTGATAATCAACTGTTTGAAAAGTTGTTTAAGATCAGTTCGGGGTTGTTGTGAGTACCGGCGAATAACTTCCGACATAGCGCCATAGGAACCAAAACTGGGGTCCGAATTAAGAATGGAGGCAAATGAAAGCAGGGCCCGCCGGCCGCCGCCAGCAGTCACATCGAAGCGTTTTGTCAGGAGTACTGGCTGCTGCTGTATACGGCATACTTCAAAATCGGGAATTTCCAGGCCTATTCTCCGTCCCAGCTCAAGCCCGGCGGCCTCTAATTCAACAAGCAGTGATGCGGTGCGGTCATGAATACTGGAAAATTTTGCCAGATAATAGCCATCTCTTTTTACAAGTAATTTTGGTCTTGCTCCGCCCGCAGAATAGCCACCGGTTATCAGAAATTTCAACTCAGCCGGAACATGATTACTCTTTTCGTAAACTGCGGCTTCGGCAAGAGCTTCAGTAAGGTCATTAAACTCGATGCTTGGATCTTCGGAAAAGGCAGGCAAATTCGGGTCAGGCGAATAGAGAAGAGCCCCGATGCCGGTACGTCCCAGCGCCTCCAGCAGGTGGGCCGGAGCGTAGTGCTTCCCCTGCAGGCCTGCCTTATAAGCCAGAAGCCGGTTACCCCATCTGCCGGGGAGGCTATCCTGAAAGACACCGTGGAGACCGGATTCCGGGCGTCCGGCATAGATAGTTTTTCTGGTCAGCGGCAGATTTCTCGGATCAAGGGCATATCGATCTTCATGACCCAGATAGTCGGGATCATATTGAAAAACTCCCTTATAACCTCCTTGAAGGGCCAGGTGCAGATTTTCAACCAGCAAGCGGCCGGCTCTGACAATTCGACCATCGTCATGTACGACAAAAACATAGAGATTTATGGTCGAAGCAAGCATTCTATTTCCGAACCCGTTTCTTTAAAAGCTGATTTTTTATTGCCTGTTCCTGATCATAACGGGCAAAGGGATCTTCCGGCTCCTGAAGTACCGAGTCCCATCCGGCTAAAAGACCGAGTAAATTACTGGCCTTGATCCAAGCGGCCAGAGACACTTTCGGGTCGCCTTTTTCCA
>JAOZKP010000196.1:0-1359 GCA_029935295.1 bacterium
AATGTTTTAGCCCAGCAATTTTTTGACGGAATCACTCAGCTCTTCTGCATGTTTTTTGATTTCGTCGTAGTTTTCCCCTTCGAGCATAACCCGGAGCTTGTTTTCAGTACCTGAGTAACGGATCAGAAGCCGGCCGCGGTCTTTAATGCTCTTTTCAACCTCAGCAATATGCCGGCTTAAAGCGGGAACCTCAGTCAGCGGAATCTTCTCTTTAACGAAAGTGTTTATCAACACCTGGGGGAAAATTTCCATAACTTTCGCCAGCTCGGAGAGCGGTTTTTCGGCAGTTCTGATGACTGCCAGAATCTGCAGGGCGGAAAGAATCCCGTCACCGGTAGTATTGTGATCCATAAAGATCAGATGGCCCGATTGCTCCCCGCCGAAATTATATCCTTGAGCCCGCATCTCTTCGACAACATAGCGATCACCTACTTGGGTTCGAACCAGATTTATATCCGCGTCATCTAAACATTTTTCCAATCCCATATTGCTCATTACCGTGGCAACCAGGGTATCTTTTTTGAGCAGTTTCTGTTTCTGCATATGCAGGGCTGAAATTGCCATAACCTGATCGCCGTCAACAACATTACCATGTTCATCAACAAAGATTACCCGGTCGGCATCGCCGTCAAAGGCAATCCCAAGATCAGCTTTTTCAGCCAGGACCCGGGCCTGGAGTTTCTCGGGATAGAGTGAGCCACAGCCGGAGTTGATATTGGTGCCGTCGGGATCAATGCCGATGCAGACAATTTCGGCCCCAAGTTCACTGAAAACAGATGGTGCAACCTTGTAGGCCGCACCGTTTCCGCAATCGATTACCAGTTTCATCCCCTCCAGAGTCAGATGTCCGGGAAAAGTGTTTTTTAAAAAAACAATATAACGGCCGTCAGCGTCATCTATACGAAAAGCTTTGCCGATATCATTAGCTGTCGGCCGCAGCTGGTTGATAGATTGATCGAAAATCAGATCCTCAATTTTTGATTCTGTCTGATCCGGAAGTTTGAAACCGTCACGGGAGAAGATCTTGATACCGTTATCCTGAAAAGGATTATGCGATGCGGATATCACCATGCCGGCATCAGCCCGCATACTCCGGGTGATAAAGGCAATTCCGGGAGTCGGCATCGGGCCGATGAGGAGAACGTCAACCCCCATGGAGCAGATTCCGGAAACCAAGGCACTTTCGAGCATGTATCCGGAAAGCCGGGTGTCTTTGCCGATAACAATTTTATGCCGGTGATCTTTATCTTTGCAGATATAAGCAGCAGCACGGCCGATTTGGAGTGCCGTTTCAGCTGTGATCGGTTCAATATTTGCGGTTCCGCGAACCCCGTCAGTACCAAATAATTTTCCCATTTT
>JAOZKP010000196.1:1459-5432 GCA_029935295.1 bacterium
ATGCTAATAACGGCAGTAATTTTAGTTCCCGGATTAAGTAATTTAAGCTCTCCCGGAGGGGTAAGCAGGCTTAAGTCAATTGTAGTGTTTTGCCGCAACTGGCTTAAGTCAATCGGTTCGGTAAAAACGGCGCTGTGTTCCTTGAGATACTCCTGTGAGACACTGAATTCCGCCGTTTCCGGTGTAACAGTGACTTCGTTAACCTGAAAACCTTTGGGCGGGGTGCCCAGAGTTTTTAATTTTATCGGCAAAGTTTTTTTGACAAAATGATCCACGTACAGGGTTAGTGTGTCCGGATCCAGGTTGACTACGTCCACACCTAAAGGGAGATCGTTAAAGGTTTCCTGTCCCAGTTGAATGATATTTTTCCCGCTTTTGGCATGGGACATGTCAATACTTATAGACGGCGGTTTAACAGTTAAGGGGCGGAGTAGAGTTTTAGTGCCTTTAACCCGGATATGGATACTAGTTGGAACTTTGCTGACAATTGTCATGGACGAGGGTAGGGCCATAAACTCAACCGGAACACTTAAGGCGAGTTCAGTTTTGCTCTTGCCGGAGACAAAAAACCAGAGCGCTGAAGCCAGAATAATTGACAAAATTTTCAGGGTCAGGTTCTTGAAAAATAGTGATCTAATAGGTGCCATAGGAAATTATTCTAGTTCCGAAAAATTTTCTGTAATGATGTAATAAAACCGGTTTTGTTCCGTTCCGGTGAAAAAATATTATTTAATACCCGGCCCAAAGATTCAGGGTTCTGTTCCTTAGTGATCTTGCCGCCGATTGAAAGTGAAATTTTTCCGGTCTCCTCAGAAACAACAATAACCACAGTGTCGGTATCCTCGGAGATTCCCATAGCCGCCCGATGCCGGGTGCCGTAAACCTTTTCAATCATCGGTTCAATGGCGAGCGGAAGAAAACAACCGGCAGCCACAATTCTGCCATCATCAATAATCACTGCGCCATCATGGATAGGAGAGCTTGGATGAAATATGCTTAAAATCAGGGCGTCACTGACGACTGCATCGATAGCAACCCCGCCCTCAACGATAACCGGAAGTTTATTATCGCGGGTAAAAACAATTAAAGCACCGATTCTTTTTAAGGACATAGTCGTGCAGGCTTTAATAACTTTATCAAGATGGCTGAGCTCTGATGCTGAATTCAGGGCAAAAGAGGTCTTGCCGAATTTTGCCAGAGCCCGGCGGAATTCATTCTGGAAAAGGACAATAACAATTATGACAATCGAACTCAGAAAACCCTTGAGAATCCAATGTAGCGTGTAAAATCCTAAAAGTAGTGAGAACTGATATATTATAAAAATGAGAAAAAGGCCCAGCAGAATCTGAAAAGCCCGGGTACCGCGAATAATCAGCAGCACCTGATAAATAAGCACAGCGACAATGATAATGTCGAGTAAATCAAGCCAGCGGCTGTTTATCAATGTATGAAGAAATTCTACCATAAGGAACGCAGCTTAGTTAATGATTATAAAACTTTTTGACGATACCTATATCAGCGTTGAGCATTGTTAATTGCATCAATCACGGTCACAACCTGCCGGGTTGCGGCAACATCGTGAACGCGGATAATATTGGCACCGTTGGTTAAGCCTTGCGCAACCGTAGCGAGTGATGCCGGCAGTCGGTCGCTGATTTCGGCTCCGGTCAGCTTACTAATAAATGATTTGCGTGAAGTACCAAGCAGCAGCGGCAGGCCAAAACCAGTGAACTCGGCAAGATGTTTTAAGAGCAGGAGATTATGCTCCAGGGTTTTACCGAAACCGATGCCGGGGTCCAAGATAATTTTTTCACGGTTGACGCCGGCAGCTTCCGCGATAGTGATACTTTTCTCAAAATAGGCACTTATTTCAGCAAAGAGGTCATCGTAGCGGGGCTCCTTCTGCATCGCTTCGGGGGTTCCCTGAATGTGCATAAGTGAGCAGTAGGCATCGGTTTCCGCCGCTACCCGGGCCATTTCGGGATCGAAATTAAAACCGCTGATATCGTTTATCAGGTCAGCGCCAGCTGCCATTGCCGCCGCCGCCACCCGGGATTTGTAAGTATCAATTGAAAGCGGCAGATAGGAGTACTCTTTTCTTAAGGCTTTAATTACCGGAATGACTCGGGCAAGCTCTTCATCCAGTGGGACTTTCGCAGCTCCGGGCCGGGTTGATTCGCCACCGATGTCGATAATGTCAGCACCTTCGGAGACCAATATTTCTGCCTGCCTGCGGGCGTTATCTAAGGTGAGAAATTTATCACCGTCAGAGAATGAGTCAGGTGTAATATTTAAAATGCCCATTATCAATGAAGTCTTTTTCAGGTCAACATCAAGGCCCCGGCACTTAAAGGGGAGGCCACTTTTTTTCTCTCGGTTTTTCAGGGTTGTTTCAATCTTGTCGGCAATCTGGGACAGGGAGAAGGGTTGGGCCCGGAGTTTCTGGCAGAATTTGCGAAACTGTTTACGGGTAGCACTTAAAATTGCATCGGAGTTTTCGGCGCTGCAGTTAATGACGCCCCGGGTAACTGCGGCTTCACCACCGACTGAAAGCATCTCCTGCTTGATGATGTTGGCGGCGGCGGCCGGCAGCGGGCCGATGCGGAAATTAAAATGCACCAGCTTGTTTTTCATCAAGGCGACCCCATGCACATCACTGCCAATTTGCTGCATCAGGGAGACTGCGTCTTTGGTTGTGTGAAGATCAAGAAGTCTGACGTGGTAGTTTCGCATTATCAGAGACCGCTATGATTGTTTAAGTACTACACCTTATTTACTGACACTAGTAATTCTACGCGAAATTTTGTCGAAAATCCACAGTTTTCTTATCAATAGGAATTTTTTTACCTGTTGCCTTTCGGAAAAAGTTGTTTCTTGAGGGCGGAACTTAACTTTTAAGCGCATAATCGAGGTCGTGTCAATCTTGGACAGGAGTCTTAAAATAGGGGAGAAGAAAGAGTTTAAAGGCAGGTAGATGGAGGTGTTGAAATCAATGATTGCCGGGTTCCCGTTTTTTCTGACCATGATATTGCTTTTGTGGCCAAGGTCTAAATGGAGTACCCCGCGGGCGTGAATCTCTTCGACTATATTAAAAATCCTGTCAAAATAACCGGGAGCGATATTTTGACAGGATTTTTTTATTATATCACCGTCAATGTAACTTAAAAGCAGACAGTTGTAATCTTCAAGTCCAATAAATTCAGGAATGCCGGTTATACCTTTAAGCTTTTGCAGAATAAATTTTTCATACATGATATTGAGCGGCCCCCAGAACGAGCGGGCCAGCCAGATCTTGTTACGAAAATCCTTGGCTACAATAAATTCTCCATCATTTTCAGCGATCAGTATATCCGGTTTCATTGATTTCCGGGTCGCAATTATGCGATGGATATTCCACTCTTTACCGAGAAGTCGGACGAGCTTGCGCCCTTGCTCCTCAATCATCGCTGTTTTCGGTTTTATCTTCGGGGCTGTTATCAGTTTCGTCGTCAAGTTTATCTTCAGTTTTTACTACTTCAAGACCAATAATTCTATCAACTTCCGGGCCGTTAATGCTCTCTTTGTCGAGCAGGTAATTTGCCAGATCTTCGAGTTCTTTGCGATGTTCAGCGACAATCTTTTTTGCTTCAGTATAAGCATCGCGGACTATCTCTTTAATCTCAGTGTCGATTTCAACCGCGGTCTGTTCGCTGAAATTACGGTTTTCCGACATCTCCCGGCCTAAGAAAATATGTTCCTCTTTTTTGCCGAAACTTACCGGGCCCATTTTTCCCATACCCCATTCGCAAACCATTTTCCGGGCCATTTCGGTTGCTCTTTCAATATCATTGCCAGCGCCGGTGGTGATATGGTTTAAGGCCAACTCTTCCGCGGCCCGGCCGCCCATCAGGACTCTAACATTGTTAATCAGGTAGTCCTTGTTGTAGGTGTGACGTTCATCGATCGGCAGCTGCTGGGTTAAGCCCAAAGCCCG
>JAOZKP010000029.1 GCA_029935295.1 bacterium
TTTTTTCAGGTAGATCATTAATACTGATATCGCCGCCGGGGTAACTCCCGGCAGGCGTGATGCCTGCCCCAAAGAGAGCGGGCGAATCTCCTGCAGAGCATGTGACATTTCAATTGTTAGACCGGGAATATCCTGATAATCGAAATTATCGGGAATTTTGATTTTTTCAAGATGTTTGAATTTTTCCACCGCCTGATGCTGCCGTTTAATATAACCGTCATATTTAATCTGAATCTCTGTCTGGCGCCGGGCCTGTGGGCCTAAATATTCTCCCAGCGCTGCTACCTCATCAGAACACTCACCCAAATCATCCCAACGAACCTGCGGCCGTCGCAACAGATCAGCAGCCAGAACCCCCTGCTGCAACGGCGGTGTTTCCAGTCTTTTAAGTGTTTCGGTCGCCGCCGCCGGTTTAATCCTGATTGAATTTAAGCGTTGTTTACCCTCTTCCGTTAAAGCAAGTTTCTCTCGCGCCATTTCAACTTGCTCACTTCCCACTAGCCCTAAAGAAAAAGCCCGTTCTGTCAACCGCAAATCAGCATTATCTTCCCGTAATAGAAGTCTATATTCAGCCCGGGAAGTAAACATCCGGTAGGGCTCCTGAGTTCCACGACTGATAAGATCATCTATCATCACAGCGGCATAAGCCTCGGAACGATCGAGGAGAAACGGTTCAAGCCCCTTAATCCGGCAGGCGGCATTGATGCCGGCAATAATCCCCTGCGCCGCCGCCTCTTCATAACCGGAAGTCCCGTTGATCTGGCCGGCCAGATAGAGTCCGGACAATTTTTTTGTCTCCAGAGTTGCTTTGAGCTGAGTCGGTTCGATAAAATCATATTCAATCGCATAGGCCGGCCGCATAACCACCGCATCTTCAAGCCCGGGTACCGTATGAAACAACTCCTGCTGCACTTCAACCGGTAGACAGTTTCCCAGACCTTTAACATAGACCTCTTCGGTTTCGTAACCTTCGGGCTCCAATGTCACCTGGTGACTTTCATGGTGTGGGAATTTGACAATCTTATCCTCCAAAGAAGGACAATAACGGGCACTTACGCCAGTAATTGTACCATTGTAAAGCGGTGACAAATCCAGATTACCACGTAAAAGAGCGTGCGTTGCCGCAGTCGTTCGCGTCATATAGCAAGGCAGTTGTTTCTGGTTGACGGCATCTGTCAAAACCGAAAATGGTAATGAATTACTATCTCCGTCCTGACGTTCAAGGGCACTGAAATCGATTGAACGCCGCAACATCCGCGGCGGAGTACCGGTTTTCATACGCCCGGTCTTAAAACCAAGTTCATTAAGATTATGGGCTAGAGATATGGCCGCAAACTCACCGGTACGCCCGGCAGACTGACGAAATGAACCGATATGAATCAGGCCGTTCAAAAATGTACCGGTTGTCAGGATTACGACTTTTGCAAGATGTTGAAATCCGGTTTCATCTACGACCCCGACAATTTTCCCGTCCGCAACTGACAAACGCTCAATCATAACCTGACGCATCTCAATTCCGGATTGATTTTCAAGTATATGTTTCATCTTACGATGATAAAGCAACTTATCACACTGCACCCGGGTACCCTGCACTGCCGGGCCGCGGGAGGTATTCAATGTCCGAAACTGAATACCACAAATATCCGTTACCCGGCCCATGGCTCCGCCTAAAGCATCGATCTCCTTCACCAGATGTCCTTTAGCCAGTCCTCCGATTGCCGGATTGCACGACATCTGGGCCACAGTATCCAGATTGAGACAGAAAACCAGGACATCTAACCCCATCCGGGCTGCAGCCAGAGCAGCTTCACAACCGGCATGTCCGGCGCCAACTACAATCATGTCATATTTATGGTGCATCTTCAGCCACAATTTGCATTTTTCTGCAATTAATGTAATAAGAAAAAAATGAGTATCTCAAAATTTGAAAATTGGCTCTGGCCGGATAATTTTTACAAGCTCTCCGGCTGGCAGCGCGGTTTCCGGCAAGTTTTCCGGTTTCTCTTTATCCTCTTTGCCGAATTCCGGCGTGACCGCATAAATCTCCGGGCCGCAGCCTTAACCTATTCCGTAGTCCTGTCACTGGTACCGATGCTCGCTTTAAGTACCGCCATTTTAAAAGGCATGGGTGCCGGTGACCAGATGCATCAGGCCGCCTACCAGCTGATTGACAACTTCAATAGTACGACTAAAACCGGCCCGCACCTGCCACCTGCGATAAAAGAATCAACAAACCCGCAATCTCCGGCGCTGCAGAATCAAGAATCTGAACCTGCAACTGCTCTGACACAAAACCAAAAATCACCATCTGACAACAACATAAAACCTGAACCAAATAAAGACTTCTCAGCCCATCTCTATGATGCGGTTGATAAAATCTTTGATTATGTCAACCGTACCAATTTTGCCGCACTGGGAATTATCGGTACATTTTTACTGCTGATCACGGTTCTGATAGTTATCAACGGTATCGAAGAAGCTCTGAACGCAATCTGGCAGGTCGATAAAAGCCGCTCACCGGGGCGGAAATTCATGAACTACATGGCGCTCATAATTGTCTGTCCGCTAACTATCAACTTAGGCATCGGGGCGACAACGATGCTCAATACCCCGGCAATTGCTGTTCATCTTGACAAATTTTTTCCTATCGCCTGGGTACATGGAGTTCTTTTCAAACTCATCCCAATTGCCCTTTTAACCACAACCTTTGTCATCTGCTACTACTTCCTACCTAACCTTAAAATCAGGGCTAAAGCCGCTTGGTGCGGCGGCCTGGCCGGTGCTTTAGGACTGATCGCTCTGCAAAAAATCTTTATCCTGCTGCAGGTTGGTGTCGCCAACTACAATGCCATTTACGGCTCATTCGCAACGGTTCCACTTTTTCTCCTCTGGATCCACTCAACCTGGCTGGTTTTTCTCCTTGGCGCTGAAGTCGCATTCACGAGTCAACATTTTCAGAACTACCACATTAAGGGCCGGCATCTGCCTCCGGGACCGGAGATGGTTTTAACTTTTGACCTTATAAACGAGATCTACAGACATTTTGAACAGCGCCAGGCAGCAACTCTCAAAGATCTTACGACTGCGACCCGGGAATCAGCCATCGCCGTTGAAAAACTCCTCAAACGCTTGGTTAAAGCCGGATTAATATCTGCCACTGAAAATCAGCCGCCAACTTACCTGCCGAGCACTCCAGCCGAGAAATTCAAAACTGAAGAGATTACTGCTCTGCTCTGGAAAGCTGAAAATTCCAAACCGGAAAGTTTCGGCCGCAAGCTTGCCGAAATATTTCTCAAAGGCGGCAACCAGGCTTTATCCGCATCTCCATGGAATAAAAATATACAAAAGCCATCAAACCCTGACTGAAACCTGCAAACGCCCCAAACCCGGCGGGGAATAAACCTGCAGGGGCAGCTCATAAAGATCAGACAGAATCTCTTCAGTTATTACTTCCCGGGTCTCACCTTGATAACGAATAGTTCCCTCTTTAACTAAAAAAAGATAATCGGCAAAAAGACAGGCAAGATTCAAATCGTGAAAAACTGCCAGGGTCGCAAGCTTGTCCTGTGCCACCCGAGCACTTACCAGTTGCAGAATTTTTACCGCATGACTGATATCAAGGTTTGAGGTCGACTCATCCAGCAACAGCAACTGCGGCTCCTGCGCCAGAGCCCGGGCCAAAAGTACCAGCTGCCGTTCTCCGCCACTGAGATGAGTTATTTCACGGTCACTCAAGTGTATGATTCCGGTTGCAGACAGAGCCCGATCAACTTTTTCATTCTCAAGATCAAACCCAGCCCCGAAAATCCCGGAGTTATGCGGATTACGGCCCATCGCCACAACTTCACGAACTTTGAAAGGAAAAGCTATATGCGTTTCTTGCGGAACTACAGCAATTTTTGTCGCTAAACGTTGACGGGAAAGTGAAGACAACTCCTCTCCGGAAAACCGCATATTTCCGGAAAGCGGCTCATTGACCCGGCAGATAGTGTTAATCAGAGTCGACTTCCCGCAGCCGTTCGGCCCTAATACCCCGCAGAAGAAACCGGGCCAGAGTTTGAAATTAAGCCGGTCAAGCACCACTTGATCGCCATAACCACAGCTTAAATCAGCAGCTTCAAATAGAACATCCCAGTTTTCATGGCCATCCGGCTTATCTGTTTTCACTTAAATCACACAAGTTATTCTACTGATGGAATTTTTTCTTAAAAATAATACAGAAAAAAGGTGCTCCGAGCAGAGCAGTAACCACTCCAACCGGAATTTCAGTCGCCCCAGCCGCAGTCCGGGCCAGGGTATCAGCCGCAACCAGAACCAAACCTCCAAGCAGAGCTGATGCCGGCAACAGGCGTCGATGATCAGGCCCTAACAATATCCGGTTAATATGCGGCACTACCAGACCCACAAACCCGATAACCCCGCTCACTGAAACTGCCGCTGCAGTCATCAAAGCCGCAACCATCAACAAACGCCGGCGAATCTTATAAACTTCAACCCCGAGTTGGAGGGCAGTGGTATCCCCCATAGCCATAATATTCAGATCACCGGCATGAGCCTGCAGAATCAGCATACAAACTAGACAATATGGCAGCAATAACAGTACTTGCGACCACATTGCCCCTGAAAAACCACCCATAATCCAGAAAACTACGGCTGCCAGTTTTTCACCGGCGATACTTTGACAAAAACTGATTAAAGCTGAGAGAAATGAAGCGACAATAACCCCGGCCAAGATCATGCTTTCCGGCATTACCCGGCCCCGGTTACGGGCGATATAATAGACCAGAGACAGAGAGAACAGAGCCCCGACAAATGCAAACCCGGGAACAATCGCAGCATCGGAGAGAAAAGCCGGCAGCACTAAATAGGTCGGCAGCAAAATTGCAATCGTTGCCCCGAATGCGGCTCCGGCAGAAACCCCGATAGTAAAAGGATCAGCTAATGAATTCAACAAAAGCCCTTGAAAAACCGCACCGGCGACTCCCAGAGCCGAACCCACAAGTAAAGCACTCATAATCCGCGGCAGCCGCACATCAAGTACAATCATGCGCGCTGCCGAACCCACCCCGTCCACCGATCCCATCGCCACCGAACCCGATACACCGGAAAAAAGATCGGCAAAAACCTGCCAGACTGATGAAAGCGGCAAACGCGCGGCCCCAACAGCGGCGGCCCCGATAATCATCAGCAAAAGCAGCAGCAAAAGCAGCAGACAGTAAAAAAGAGCCGGAATTCGGCGCTGGGAATTAACACCGGACAATTTATAAACCCGCTATCTGATCAATCATTTTCATATCCAGTGACTTTGCCAACAGGTCTGCTAAGGCGCTAAAACCATCCTCTTTCCGCTGTTTATATGAAATACCAACCGGTGGTACATCACCTGTTGCATCAAACCCAGAAGAGTACTGCCGCAGCCAGCCAAGATAAGCATTACGAAAATTGTCATCATCGAAAATTCCGTGCATGTAACTCCCCCAGATGCGACCGTCGGCAGAGATAAACCCATCTTTATATTCAGTGCCATCAGCCTGGGTAACATTGAGCATGGTGGCAAGTGCATTATCTTGAGCCGCGGTCCGGCCCTGATGAATTTCATAACCGGAAACATGCAGCGAGCTGCCGAAACACTTACTTTCAACCTGAGCCCGACACTGAACTGTAACCTTTTCCGGCGCCATTTCAGTAATCATCGGCAACAGGCCAAAACCGGCAAGCTCACCCATTGCCGATTCAATCTTTTGCGGATCAAGAAGATTGCTGCCCAGCATCTGAAAACCACCGCAGATTCCAATCACCGCCCCGCCGGCAGCAACATAGGCCGCCAGTCTGTCAGCAAAACCTGTTTCCTGGAGTTGACTGAGATCTGCAAGCGTATTTTTACTACCGGGGAGGATAATCAGATTATAGCCCGCCAGCGGTGTACCGGAATCGATGTAATCAAGTTCAACCTCAGATTCATGCTGCAGCGCATCAAAATCTGTAAAATTTGAAATATGTGACAACCTGACAACACCAACTGCAAGTTTTCTTCCAACCGCTTTCGGCGCACTATATGACTCTTCCGGGCGAACATTATCATCTAACGCAACCCCGTCTTCTTCCGGAATATAGATCTCACGGCCAAACCAGGGCACAACTCCAACGAAAGGCACCTGCGTCCGCTTAAAAATGGTCTCAAGACCGGGTTCGAGCAGAGTGACATCACCACGAAATTTATTAACAATAAAGGCCTTAATCAAATCACGCTCATTTTGTTCAAGCAGCTCAAGGGTGCCGACAAGAGAGGCAAAAACACCACCTTTATCGATATCACCAATCAGCAGCACCGGCGCATCAACCCGGGTTGCCAGCCCCATATTGACAATATCTTTATCGCGGAGATTGATTTCAGCCGGGCTCCCGGCCCCCTCAATAATCACCAGTTCATACTGCTCCCGGAGCCGCTGCAAACTGCCGGCTACAGCTTCCCAGGCAACCTTTTTATAATTATGATAAACTGCAGCGGTCATATTTGCGACCGGCTTTCCGTGAATTATTACCTGAGCACCGGTGTCACTGTTAGGCTTAATCAGGACCGGATTCATATCGACGTGAGGCTTAAGGCCGCAGGCCTCAGCCTGAGTCGCCTGGGCCCGGCCGATCTCTGCGCCTTCAGAAGTAATAAAAGAGTTTAAGGCCATATTCTGAGCCTTAAACGGCGCTACTTTAACCCCGCGCCGATGATAAAGCCGACAGAGCCCGGCAACCAGGGCACTTTTTCCGACACTCGAACCGGTACCCTGAAGCATTAATAATTTTGCTACCATAAATTAAACCAATCCTACTCGTTCTTGCCGATCATATAGATCTGACAATCGAGCCGGTATTTGCATTTTTCTTGCAGGTGCTTACATTCAAGATCTTCCTTGACCGCAAAGATATCGCCATATTTCTCACAGGTCAGATATTTTCTGTTTTTAATGCCCTGTTCTTCGTCTAATTTTCTTTCATCAATCATAATTTACCTGAATTTAGGTTTTGAAAAAGCCTCGGGATGGATAAATTCTGCCATTTTCGCAAGCCCGTCAACTATGCGCGGCGAGGGCCGGTCAACCATATCGGAATCGACAACATAAATCCGATCATTCCGCACCGCCGGAATTGTCCGCCAGCGCTGCCAGCTTAAGCAAAAACGCTGGTAATTTGTATTCGGCGACATGGAAGAGATAATTATAACTTCCGGTGCATCAACAATTATCTTCTCAATAGCGTAGGTCGGATAACGTATCGGGTTATCCGCAGTCACCAAAACCCCACCCGCCCGACGAATCAGATCAGCTGCAAAAGTCTGCCGGTTGGCGGTTACTATCGGATCAATTCCCACCTGATAGAAAACCCGCTGCGGCCGCAAACCAGCAACCCGACGCTCGATCACGGCAACCTGCTTTTTCATTCGCAGAATTACTTTTTGAGCACGTTTTAAGGTGCCGGTAATCTCTCCCAAATTGCTGATCGATAGATAGATACTGTTAAGATTAACTGGTTTAACCCGATAGACAGGAATACCAAATTTCTTTAAGGCAGAGCTAGTTTTTCCATCCTGATGTTCACTGCCGACAATTACCAGATCAGGCTCCAGAGCCAGAATTTTTTCCAGACTCGGATTAAAAAAAGTCCCGACCTTAGGTTTTTTGCGGGCGGCTTTGGGATAGGTCGCGAATTCGGTCACCCCAACTATTCGGTCATCCAGACCCAGAGCAAACAGAGTTTCAGACAGGCTCGGCGTCAACGGCAGAATCCGCTGTGGAGAATCCGGTATTTCCAGAGTCACACCGGTCTCATCAGTAACCGTCCGGGCACTGACGGCAACCGGCAGCAGCAGGATTAATAACAGGCAAAAAAACTTTAATCCGAAAGCAGGATAGTTTTTGGCAGGAGTAATCATATCAGGAAAAGAACTTCTTTAGAAAATTGGAATTATGATGCCAGCAAATGGACAATTGAAAGACCGGTACAGTACTGGCCCGGAAAAACCGCATGCAACCGCCCTAACAGAGATCTGACTTGCAACGGACCTTCATGCCCAGGGGTCCCGCTCTCTTTAATCCGGGCACAGGTGTAATCTAAGTCGAGGAATTCACGCTCACTTTTGCAAAGCGTGACCAGGTGGACAATTCCTAAGCGTTTTTGCGCCCGAGGGACAACTCGGTCAACCATCTCCGCCAAATCCGTAACCATAAAAAATTCACCGTTTAGTTCAACCAGTAAATCTTCCAGTTCCTGACGTGACAGCGTTGGATTAAAACGCTTCTGCAAGACGTGATACTCTTTTTTACCGATAACCAGGGCGCCAATTCCGCCGGTTGGCAGATCGCTGCAGGGTGAACTCGCAAACGGCAGAAAAAAAGATATCTGATTCCAGAGCTTTGAATTATCCACCGGAAACAGCCGCAGATCCCGGGTCGGCACGGGCTGGAAAAGAATTTCAACTGTAAGTTTCTGAACAAAAAAAGCCGCGGCATAAATCTCAAGCCGGGACCTGGCCGCGCTGACATTCTGACTGGCAGTCGCTTCCTCGGGCATGGTAATCTGCAACAGGTTATTGTTTTTCCGGCTGGCACCAATCAGATAATCGAGTGATTTTCCGAGAAAAGGATCACGATAGTTGACATAGCCCAAAAAACCGCCGATGGTTGCCATTAGAATTCTATTCCGCGCTGGGCTTTGATGCCTTTTTGATAAGGATGTTTGATCTCCCGCATCTCGGTTACAAGATCGGCCATTTCAATGATTTTTTCATGAGCATCACGACCGGTCAGAATAACATGCAGACGATGCGGCTTCCGGGATAATGTTTCCAGCACCATTTCAACCGGCAGAAGTCCGTAACTTAACGCGTAATTGACTTCATCACAAACAACCAGATCATACTCATCACTCAAGATCTTTTCTGCACATTTGGCCCAGGTTTTTTCTGCCAGAGCACAATCCTCAGGAGCCGGTTTGCCATCACCGAGTTTCAGAAAACCGTGCCCCATCGGCTCTAGTGAAAAATTGGTAAATTTTTCCGCTGCATTCAACTCGCCGTAACGCCAGCCGCCTTTAATAAACTGAATCATGGCAACCTTGAAACCCTGCCCCAGAGCCCGGAATACCGTCCCCAAAGCCGCAGTAGTTTTCCCTTTACCATTACCGGTATTCACAATAATCAAACCGTGACGTTTGTTATTATCCGCATCTGTCATAAGAGATCTCCAAAATAATTAATTTCCAGTTATTTTTCATCAGGATTCATTGACAAAAATCCAGCTTGAGAGATAACGCTCGCCGCTATCGGGAAAGATGACAACTATCAGTTTGCCGCGATTTTCCTGGCGCTGCCCGATCTGCAGAGCCGCCAAGGCCGCTGCCGCTGATGAGATTCCAACTAAAACCCCTTCAGTCCGGGCCAGCTGCCGGGCCATTGCCGCCGCATCTTCAGATGAAATTGTTAAAATTTCATCTATTATGTCAGTATTTAGAACTTCGGGTACAAAACCGGCACCAATCCCCTGAATTCGATGCGGCCCCGCAGGCTCTCCTGATAAAACTGCAGACTCCTCCGGTTCGACCGCGATAATCTTAATCGCAGAATTCTTTTCCTGCAACCCTTCAGCGCAACCCGTAATCGTGCCACCGGTGCCAATTCCGGCAACCAGAATATCAACCTTACCTTCAGTATCATCCCAAATCTCCCGGGCAGTCGTCCGCCGGTGGATTTCAGGGTTGGCTTTATTAGCAAACTGCTGCGGCATAAAGCTGCCCGGAGTTTGCTGCTGAATCTCTGCGGCCTCACTGATTGCCCCGTTCATGCCGGCAAATCCCGGGGTTAAAACTAATTCAGCCCCTAAAGTCCGCAGAAGATTGCGCCGCTCAAGACTCATCGTATCCGGCATCGTCAGAATCAACCGATAGCCCCGGTTGGCGGCAACAAAAGCCAAGCCAATTCCCGTGTTACCGCTGGTCGGCTCAATAATCACCCCGCCCGGCAGCAAATCTCCGGACTCTTCCGCGGCATCAATCATCGCCACGGCGATCCGATCTTTAACGCTTGACAAGGGATTAAAATATTCAAGTTTGGCAACAATCTCAGCCCCGCTCTCAGCTGACAACGAAGCAATTCTTAAAAGAGGCGTATTCCCAATCAGATCGGTTAAATTATCGGCAATATTCATAACGCTCTCCTCTATTTAAAGTCTATTTTCTCACGACAAAATCAACATTTAACGCCCGGGAAGAATTATTCCGGAGTTACTAACCCCCATCTCTTTGCGTTTCTGTTCAAGCTGCATCTCCTTAATCTTCTCAACCATTTCCGCTAGAGCCTGACGCATGGCATCCGGAAAAACTGCTAATGCCTCTTCCAGATTATTTGCCTCCAAAGGCGCTTGCAGCGGCACAGGGCCTTCCGGCGACATTAGCTGAGTGTTACCAATATAAATCGGAGTCCGACTTTCATCATCGCTGCCGTCAAGTTTTATCGGAACCATAATCTTGATCGCGGCAACCTTCAAATCTGTGATTGTCTCTTCCCGGTAAAGATTACTGCTGTCAGGCTTAAAATCTGTTTTTTCTTCATTAGCACTCATGTTAAACTCCAAACGTAGAATTGTTAGCAAAAATTATAAGATTGTGATCTGACGAAAACTCATCAATAAAAATTAATCCGGTTGACACAGATGATAAAATAACTGTAACTATTAAGCTACAAACACAAACAATTTTGCCTATTAACCGGCGAGCCGTTGTTATCACAGCCGCTGGCCGCTGTCCAGAAGACATTTTAAGGAATTGCATGAAAAACTGGCAGGTTTATATCTTGCGCTGCGGCGATGATACCTTTTATACCGGGATCACCAACGATCTCGAAAAACGCATCCAGACCCACAACGAAAAACGCGGTGCCCGCTATACCCGTTCGCGCCTGCCGGTTACTTTGGTCTTCCAGGAGGAATCAACTTCCAGAAGCGCTGCCAGCCAGCGGGAAATAGTGATAAAAAAATTGACCCGCGCCCAAAAGATGTCGCTAATCGCCGATCAGCAGGAGACTTGCAAATAGGCACTGTTTCACAACTCAATCAGAGCAGATAAATCCCCCGCCTAAAAGCTGTTCACCTTGAAAGAAAGCCGCGCCCTGGCCCGGGGTTATGGCAAATTGCGGAGTTACAAATTCAATTTCCAGAAGATCATCAGCCAAAACCTGTAAAGTTGCAGGAGCAGGCTGATGGTTGTAGCGAATCTGACATTCAATACTCTGGTTTTTAACCGACATATCAGTCAACCAGTTAATATTGCTGACCCTGAATTTCGTACTATAAACACTCTCACGTTCACCCACCAACAGACGGTTATTTTCATAATCCAACCGGACAACATAGAGCGGTACCGAATGGGCAATCCCCATACCTTTACGTTGACCGACTGTGTAATTCTGCAAGCCGGCATGTTCCCCCAGAACTTTACCATTAATATCGACAATCTCACCCGGCCTGCCTACCTCGCCACGACTCTGCATGAACTCCTGATACTTTTCACCATTCAAAAAACAGAGCTCCTGACTTTCGCGATAATTTTCAAGTTCATAACCGGCTGCGGACGCCAGAGCAACTGCAGCTTTTTTGTTGATTTCTCCCAAGGGAAAAAGAGAACGTTTAAGAATATTATCCGCCACAGAAAAAAGAAAATAGCTCTGATCTTTATGCAAATCACCAGCCTTATAATAGCCTCCGTCACGTCCCGCGAGAAAATAGTGACCAGTAGCTATTTTCTCAATCTGCAAGCGCTCGGCGACAGCCACAAGACCGGCAAATTTAACCGATGCATTACAACGAATACAAGGGTTGGGAGTTTGGGCCCGGCTGTAGGATTCAAGCAGATAGTCAACCACTTTTTCGTTAAAGATATTGGCCACCGGTTCAACCAGCAACTCAAGACCAAGGCGATCTGTCATCTTTGCCGCCCTGGACAAAAGAAAATCACGCCCCGGGCCGCCCATATCCAGAACTACCGGGATCACCTGATAACCATCCTGCGCCAACAGAACCGCCGCTGCGGCACTGTCAACCCCGCCGCTGAAACCTAAGATTACCCGCTTTTTATTATTCATTACTCCAACATACATTAATCCGGAAAAAATCGCGACATTAAACTGGACGTAATAGTTCAGTTTATGCTATCCAAGAAAAGAGAAAAATGCAAATTCAATTTATTTGAAACAACTGGAGCTAAATAGTATGTTGCTGGGAATTGATGTTGGCGGCACCCATACCGATGCGGTGATTATTGATAAGAATGGTGTAATCGCCAGCGCTAAAGTTGAAACCTGCCAGGAGAACCTGATCGCCTCGATCGATGCCGTGCTGCAGGAGATTTTCGCGACCGGGCTTGACCGCTCCATCCGCCGGGTAAATTTAAGCACAACTTTAACTACCAATGCCATCATTGAGGAAAAACTTGAGGAAGTCGGCATTCTCACAACCTCCGGCCCCGGCCTCATTCCCGCAACCTTTAATTTTGATCTTGGCAAACACTTTCATCTTCTACGCGGCGCAATTGATCACCGCGGCAGCAAGCAGCAGGAGTTAGATGAAACTGAAGTGCGGGAAGCAATCAAAGAAATCAAGGGAAAAGGGGTTAAAGTTTTCGCTGTGGCCAGTAAATTCTCCTCCCGCAACCCGGAATTTGAGGAAACTTTAGCCGCTCAGGCAGCTCCGGTCGCGGACTTTGTCACGATCGGCCACCAGGTTTCAGGCCAGCTCAATTTTCCCCGACGTCTGGCAACCGCTTATTACAATGCTGCCGTCTGGCGCCGCTACATTAATTTTACTGATGCAGTTGCCACAAGTTTTACAAAATTTAATCTTAAAGCCCCGCTCAATATCCTGAAAGCCGATGGCGGCACGATCGATTTTGCAAATTCACGCAGCAAACCGGTTGAAACCATCCTCTCGGGCCCGGCCGCCAGTGTTATGGGAATTATCGCTTTAAGTGCAATCAGTGAAGATGCGATTATTCTCGATATCGGCGGCACTACCACCGATATCGCCATTTTTGCACAGGGAACACCGCTGCTTGATAAAGACGGCGCCGGTTTTGCCAACCGCAAAACCTCAATCAGAGCCATTAAAACTGCTTCAATCGGCATCGGTGGTGATTCATTGATTACTATTGATGAAAAAGGTGAAATCAGCGTCGGGCCGCAGCGACAGGGGGCGCCTTTGGCCTTTTCCGGCCCGGCACTAACCCTGATTGACGCCTGTAATGTTAAAGGTCTATGCAGTTTAGGTGACTCGAAAAAATCGTTTTCCGGCTGCGGCCAGCTAGCGGAAAAAATTTCGCTTGGAGCTTTGCAGCTAGCGGATACTGCACTTACAACCGCCCTGAAAACAATCCATGAAAAAAGCTTGCAGCTGCTTGACGAGATCAACCAGAAACCGGTCTACACGGTCGCAGAAATCATCCATGGCCAAAAGATAGTGCCGCAAAAACTCTTTATAATGGGAGCCCCGGCAGATGTTTTAGCCCCGGAATTGGAGAAAATTTTCTCACTTGAAACAATTGTTCCGAAAAATTTCGCAATCGCCAATGCCGTCGGTGCGGCTCTAACCCGGCCGACAATGGCGGCTGAACTTTTTGCTGATACCGGTAAAAAGCGGATGTTTATTCCGGCTTTAGACTACAAAAAAGAGATCGACAGATCCTACTCTCTGGCTCAGGCTAAAGAGGATCTCATCCGCATTCTCACCGAATATCTCAAAGAAAATCATTATATTGACAAGGCCGTACCTGAAATTGAGGTAGTCACGGCCGAAGAGTTTAATATGGTTGATGATTACTCTATCAGCAGTAAGTCGATCCGGGTTAGCTGCCAGATCAAGCCCAGCCTTGAAACTGATTATCTACAAGGGGAGAAAGTATGATACAAAACCTGAAAAATCTGGGCGTAATTTTCTTCCCGGCCTATGACTGGGCCATCAGCCCAACCCATCCTGAACGTGAAGAGCGCCTGCTCTATACCCAGGATCAACTGCTTGAAGAGGGTCTCTTCGATCTCCCCAATATCACTGAATATAAACCTGAAGTAGCAACTTACAACGATATCGATTTAGTTCACTACTGCTTCCCGAGTGCCAAAGAGGTCAGTACTGAATCTCATCTGGTCGCCGCCGGCGGCGCCATCAAGGCGGCCCGACTGGTAATGGAGAAGCAAGTCGACAAAGCCTTTGCCATGGTCCGGCCGCCCGGACATCACGCGATGAAGGTTGTCCACGGCAACCGCGGTTTCTGCAACATCAATAACGAAGCAGTCATGATCGAATTCATCCGTGAGCACTACGGCCGCAAACGGATTGCAGTCGTTGATACCGACTGCCACCACGGCGACGGCACCCAGGATATCTATTGGCACGACCCGGACGTGCTGTTCATTTCCATGCATCAAGATGGCCGGACTCTATTCCCCGGCACCGGATTCAGTGATGAACTCGGCGGCCCCTCCGCCCGGGGCAGGACAATCAACATTCCGCTGCCGCCGAATACCTCGGATGAAGGCATACTCTATGTTTACGACCACCTGATTCAGCCGATTCTAGACGATTTCAAACCTGAAATTATTATCAACTCAGCCGGCCAGGACAGTCATTACAGTGACCCGATCACCAATATGAGTGTCTCAACTCAGGGTTACGCCAAACTTAACCAGAAACTCAACCCCGACATTGCGGTTCTGGAGGGCGGCTACTCGATTCAGTCAGTACTGCCTTATGTTAACCTGGCAGTACTTCTGGCGATGGCCGGGCTTGACTACAGCCATGTAGTTGAACCTGATTACGACCGTGAACGACTCTGTCAAAACCAGCAAATCACCGATTATCTCGAAAAAACCTGCGCCACAACCTTAAAAAGCTATTTCAAACCGGCACCTCTAAAAGTTAAACTTAATCAATACGATACCAGAATAAAGAATATTTACTACGATACCGACGGCATCAGTGACCAGCAGGTGGAACAGGTCATGGTCTGCTCAAACTGCTCCGGAGTCCGCCACCTGACTTCAAAAACTGATCGCGGCACCTCCTGCATGGGGATTGAAATCCCGCTTGACGCCTGTCCGCGTTGCCGCGACGAAGGCTACCGCCTGCTCGATGAAGGCCGACGGAATTTCAAGGGTAGTGCCATAAAATTTATCAATCGCCTTGATAAGGAATACCTGACGGTCAATGAGTTTGAGTTAACCCCGATGGGCCGCTACTATTTTTGATATACAGGAAAAATTTATGAAGATTCTAATTGCTGAAGATGAGAGAGTATCACGCCGCCTTTTAGAGAGCCGTCTGAAAAAGTGGGGTTATGATGTAACTGCCGCTGAGGATGGCGAAGAGGCTTGGGAGATATTTCAACAAGAGCATTTTCCGATGGTTATCAGTGATTGGATGATGCCGAAAATGGACGGCCTGGAACTGCTCAAAAAAATTCGTTCAATTGAACGTTCGGGCTACGTCTACACCATCCTTTTGACCGCCCGCAGCGAAAAAGAAGATCTCCTGGCGGGCATGGACTCCGGCGCGGATGATTTTATCTCCAAACCATTCGACAAGGATGAGCTTCTGGCCCGCCTCAAAGTCGGCCTCAGAATTACCGATCTTGAACGGGATCTGGCACTACGCAATCAGGAGTTGGGGAAAATTAACGAACGCATGAAACGAGATCTGGAGGCGGCAGCTAAAATCCAGCAGTCACTCCTGCCGACCAAACTGCCTGAATGTGACAAAGTCGAATTCGCCTGGAAGTATGTTCCCTGTGATGAACTTGCGGGCGACACATTAAATGTTTTTTATCTCGATGAAGAGCACATCGGCCTCTATCTCCTGGATGTCAGCGGGCACGGCGTTCCGGCGGCCCTGCTTTCGGTTAATCTATCCCGTACCCTGAACCCCAACCCGGGCCAATCCGACCTTCTGAAAGAACACGCTCCCGACTCACCGACCGGCTATCAGATTGTGCCGCCAGAAGATGTTGCCGACCGTCTGAACCAGCGTTTCCCACTGGACAATACCACCGAGCAGTATTTCACTATGCAGTACGGTCAGTTAAATATCAAATCCGGCACCCTGAAGTTCTTTTCGGCCGGGCACCCACCAATGATTCACGTTAAAAAAGATGGTTCAAGCAAGGCTATTCAGGTACGAAGTATGCCGATCGGCTTCATGGTCGGGGTCGGTAAAGTTTACGATGAGCAGGTTCTTGATCTCGAGACCGGAGATCGACTCTATTTCTATTCGGACGGAATCATTGAAGCGATGGACTCTGATCGGGAACAATTCGGCGTAGATCGTCTCCTGGAAAACTTAAGCGCCGCCCGACCGACCCCGCTCGCGGAAACCCTCGATCAACTCTCAGACAGAATCGATCGATGGACAAACGGCAAAGGCTGCGGTGATGACCTCTCAATCCTGGCTTTAGAGATAAAAACCTGATTAATGCGAACCCGCAAAACAGTAAAATCTTGACAAAAAGGTGCTAAATATAATAGTTTA
>JAOZKP010000602.1 GCA_029935295.1 bacterium
AGAGCAGGGAATAAATTATGAAAAAAATAATTATGTTAAGTTGTTTTCTGGTTTTGATGCCTCTTTCTATTTTAGCGGCTACTATTAATGTTCCAGATGGTCAGGCAACTATTCAAGCGGGAATTGATGTCGCAGTAGATGGGGATATTGTTCTTCTGGCTAATGGTACATACAGCGGAGCAGGAAATTATAATATTGATTTCAAGGGTAAGTCGCTAACGGTTAAGTCTGCTAATGGGCCGGATAATTGTATTGTTGACTGCCAGCAGTTGGGGCGGGCTTTTTCCGGAGAGGCTTCAATTACGGTGACTTTGGAAGGTCTGACGATCAAAAATGGAACTTCCGGATTGAATAGCAATGGCGGAGCGGTTGTTGCATCGAAGCTAATTGTTAATGATTGTATCTTTGAAAATAATCAGGCCTCCCAAGATGGTGGTGCTGTCTACTCAACATCTTCAGCTGTTTTTAAGGAATGCAGGTTTATAGCTAATAAATCAGCTTACCATGGAGGCGCTGTTAAAGCTTTCACCGCTACTGTTGAAAATTGTGTTTTTAAAGAGAATAGCTCTTCTTATGATGGGGGAGCAGTTTATTGTGTATTTTTCTCTTTTGCAAAATGCATTTTTACAAATAACCGGGCCGTTGCTAGAGGCGGGGCTATTTTCCTCGGATCCAGAAATAGTAGCCAATTGACCGGTGAACTGACAAATTGTATTTTTTCCGGTAACCAGGTTTCCTCTGATTCTGGTGGTGCAGTTTATGTTTATATATTCGACTCAGATACAGCTTACCACTCTTATTTTATCAACTGCACCTTCACGCAAAATCATGCTTCCAAGCACGGTGGTGCGGTCAGTTGTGCACTTTCACCAAGTCTGAATGATTCGATAAATTTTAAAAATTGTATTATTTGGGATAATGTTGCTTCTGAGGGAGAGGAAATAGAGGCAAGTCTCGGCGATGGATCTCCGGTTATTACCTATTCCGATGTTAAAGGTGGTTATACTGGAGCAGGCAATATTGACTTTGATCCACTCTTTCTTGCAATTGAGGAAAAACGTGAGTTTTACCTTCATCCTGATTCTCCCTGTATCGATAGCGGGACGGATGTGGGGGCACCGGGAGAAGATATTGATGGGATTATCAGGCCAGTTGGAACAATTGACGACATGGGTGCCTATGAATATCAGAATGATGTCTTTATATGGGAAGGTCAGAACTATGACTGGCATAGTGTCAACAACTGGAATAGTACCACAGTACCTGGCTTAAATGATCTTGTGATTATTTCCTCTCAAATTGCAACCGCAGACCCCGAAATAAACTCAGGAGTTGAAAACATCGGCAAGTTATTTATTAATTCCGGAGCTTTGTCAATTACTCAGGGTGAGCTATCCATCGGAGGGTCATGATTGGTCTGTGAGGATTGTGGGTGAAGGTTCAGCCCGGTGAAACTTTGGGGTCTGGCTTGACTTCTGGGTGTTTATCCGGTTCGGTTGGATGCTTCAAGGAGTTTCAATTGCGGGATATG
>JAOZKP010000197.1:0-3572 GCA_029935295.1 bacterium
AAATCCTCGTCCGCCTTGCACTCGAACAAAAATTCTAATTTTTATAGATACCCTAAATTATATAAAATTTGGAGTTTTTACATATGGCAGGGAAAGATTTTTATAAGGTTTTAGGAGTAGAGAAAAAGGCATCTTCCGCTGAGATTAAGAAGGCATTTCGGCGTCAGGCGCGACAGTATCATCCTGATGTGCGGCCGGATGACAAGGCGGCGGAGAAAAAGTTCAAAGAGATAAATGAAGCTTACGAAGTGTTGAGTGACGATAAAAAACGTCAGGAGTATGATACCTTCGGATCTGATTTTCAGCAGCGGGCCGGCGGTGCCGGCGGGTTTCCCGGTGGTCGCGGTGGCGGTTTTGATTTCAGCGATCTTTTTGGTGGTGGTGGCGGCCGCACTTTTTCATCGTCCGGCAATCCTTTCGCAGGTCAGAGCGGAGGTTTTGATTTAGGTGATCTTTTCGGCGGCGGCGGTGGCTGCCAGGGCCGGCCGCAGGGGCCGAGCCGGGGCGGTAATGCCGAACATCAGGTTGAGATTAATTTTGCTGAAGCCGTACAAGGGACTGAACTTAAACTGCGAATCGATAACCAGCAGGTCAGCGTCAAGGTACCTGCCGGTGCGGTCGATGGCGCTCGTTTGCGGCTTAAAGGTAAAGGCCATCCCGGGTCCAATAACGGTCCTGCCGGAGATTTGATTTTAACGATCAAGGTTCATCCCGATAAGGTATTTACGATGCAGGGCCGCGATCTTCTTTGCAATGTAGATGTTCCGTTGGCGACTGCACTTCTGGGAGGTAAGGTTGAAGTGCCTACTTTTTCCGGAAAAGCGGTGCTGAAAGTGAAAGAGGGGGTGCAAAATGGTCAGAAAATGCGCCTGCGCGGCAAAGGTGTAGCTGCCGGTAAAGGCTCTGTTGCCGGGGATCAGATTGTTGAATTGAAAGTTATGATGCCGAAATCACTGACGCCGAAAGCGCGGGAACTGGTTGAAAAACTTGAAAAAGAGTTATCTTGAGTAGTTGAGCGTTAACCGCAAGAGGGTTCGTTGATGCCAGGCTTTGTGTGTGAGTTAGTCTACCGGCCGATCCTCCTGCCTTTGTTGTTGCTGGTGTGGGTAATCTTAGCCTCGGCTTGCCTGGGGCTGGCGCCAGTATTAATTTTCTTTGCAGCATTTCTGCTGATTTTTCTTTATTATCTACTGTTGCGGCGGCAGAGAATCAGCTTATCTTTGCACCGGTTCTTCCTGCTTGCCGGCCTGTCTCTGTTGGTAGTCAGTTTCGGGGTGCAGAAAATTTCTGGGCGCCGGACGCATTTTCTTACCGCTAAATCTCAGCTTACGGAAAGCCTGCAGCCGGGCAAAAAAGTAACTGTTTCAGGCCGGGTCGCGACCTTTCCGCAAGGCTCACCAGATGGTTGGCGCCTGCGTTTTACACCCTTGAATACTGTTTTGGCAGGCTCCGGTGAGGTGCTGCTTTATCTGCCGAAAACTGTTTATGATGATCCGCGGCTGCCGTTGGTCGGTGATATGGTTACGGTTCAGGTTGAGCTGTTGCCGCTTAAGTCGGCCCGGCACCCTTTCTTACAAGGGCGACTGCGTTCACAGATACTTGCCGGTCTGATTGCCCGGGGCAAACTTGAGAGTTTCGCTGATCTCAGGATCGATACGCCTTCTGCCGGGTTTCTGGCCCGGGTTGAAACGGTCCGGCGTGCGCTCTATCGGGCCCTGGCTGATTCTGCCGGCGACCGCAGCAGTGCCGCAATTCTGCAGGCAGTTCTGATCGGCTGCCGGGATCAGCTGAGTTTGAAAACGAAAGATCTCTTTCTGGATTTCGGTGTTTTTCATCTTTTTGCGATTTCCGGTCTTCATTTGAGTGTCGTGGTGACGCTCTTCTTTTTTCTGATCAAATTTCTTATTCCGAATTTTTTTCGGCGCCGACTGATTAAAGGTACGACGTCGATCGCGGCTGCCGCAACCATTTTGTTTCTGCCGGTTTATATACTTTTAGCCGGTCTGCACCTGCCGGTTGTCCGGGCCGGTATAATGGCGCTGTTTTTTCTTGTGGCTCTACTTTTCGGCCGCTTGCGCGATGCTTTTTCAGCTCTTTTCGGGGCCGCACTGGTGATCCTTCTGCTCTGGCCTGAAGCTCTCTTCGCCCTCTCTTTTCAGCTCTCATTTACAGCAGTTGCGACGATTTTATGGATTGTGCCGCGGACGCGGGAGTGGTGGCGCCGGTATCTGGCAGCAATGAATTATAAAAACTCGGGCCGCTGGCAGATATTTTTCAGAAATATCTTCTATCTCGGTGCAAGTTCAGCCGCCATAAGTCTGACGACCGCGCCGCTGCTTATCAACCGGGTCCATTTTGTCTCAACATATTCACTGCCTGCCAATATTCTTTTAATCCCGCTCTTCTCCTTTATCATTATTCCGTTGGGAATGCTGGCGCTGCTGTTTGCCGGATTGCCGACAGTGATGGGTATTTTGCTGCAGCCTCTGGTTTTAATTTTGCAGATTCTGGTAGAGGGCGGCATTTCTCTGCAAAAATGGCTGCCTGCGGGGCGCTGCTACCTTGCAACTTTGACTACTCTCGAAATGGTTTTGGCCGTTTTTATTATCATAACCGGCTGTTGGCTGCTGACGTCGGCAAGCAGTAAAAGGGTGACCGGTCTTATTTTGGTGCTGCTCTGCGTGATTTTTATGGGTGATCTTAGCTGGTGGTATTGCCTTAAGAACCGAGACCAGATTTCAGTTGCCGCTTTCGTCGGAGGCCGGCCTCAGACTCTGCTATTTGAACTTCCCGGCGGTGAGGCCCTGCTTTTTAACGGCGGGTCGTGGTGTGGTTCCAGTGGTAGTCTTGAAAG
This sequence comes from bacterium, assembly GCA_029935295.1. Taxonomy (GTDB): domain Bacteria; phylum Desulfobacterota; class Anaeroferrophillalia; order Anaeroferrophillales; family Tharpellaceae; genus Tharpella. Next base: position 2,855 of record JAOZKP010000197.1, read on the forward strand.
TCTGGCCGGAGACTCGTTTTTCTCGTTCGCAAAAAATGTGATTGCACCCTATTGCTGGCGGCGAAAAATTAAGCGAATTGACACTCTGGTTTTAACCGAGCCGCAAACCGGCTTGGTTGGCGGCCTGCTTTTTCTGGTCGAACATTTCAATGTCAGGGAGATCTGGTATCACGGTATCTGGAGCGGTTATCCCCCGTTTAAGAATTTCTGTCGTATAAGCCAGGATCGTTTCGGAGTTCGTTGGCAGAAACTTTCATCGCTCGCTTATCCGTTCTCGTTGAATGGAGTTGAGATTAAGGTTGTCGGCCCGCCGGCTAACGATTTTAAGTTTGCAGAGTCTTATGCCAAATCAATTCAGGGGATGGCACCGTCACTACTTTTGCGTTATGGTGATTTCTCATCTCTGATCTGGGGCGGCGGTCAGATAGATTCGGCGGTTCTGCCGGAGAGCGTTGATTTTTTGGCGCTACTGCGGCCCTATAGACCGGCGCCGTCACCAAGTTTAGCCACGGTGGCAATTAATCCTGGAGGTTGGTTTCTGCAGCCGCGTTCAGATGATAAACGAGTGCCTGATTGTCGGGAAGTTCACAACTGGGCCGTAAAAAAAGATGGATTTCTGTTTCTTGAGGTTGATTTATTAGGTAAAATTACCAAGAAATTACCTGCATCCTTAATTTCCGGTTGTCAAGCAGGGCTCGATAAGTTATGATACCAAGCT
>JAOZKP010000197.1:3672-5423 GCA_029935295.1 bacterium
TTTATGAAAAAAAATCAGATAAAGACAGTTAAAGGTTTTAATGAAGTTTTGCCGCCGGAGAGTTTTCGCTGGCGTATGGTCGAAGACAAGTTTCGTGATCTGCTTGAGGGGTACGGATTTGCCGAGTTGCGTTTGGCGATGCTCGAATCGACGGAACTTTTTGCCCGGAGTATCGGCGACGAAACCGATATTGTTGAAAAAGAGATGTATACTTTTTTGGATCGTTCCGAGCGCTCGTTGACTCTGCGGCCGGAAGGTACAGCCTCTGTGGTGCGCGCGTTCAATCAGTACTCTTTTGGGAAAACCAGTGAAATCAATAAGTTATATTATGTTGGCCCGATGTTTCGTTACGAGCGGCCGCAGAAAGGGCGCTATCGGCAATTCCATCAGTTAGGGGCTGAGGTTTTTGGTGAGGCAAGTTTTTACCAGGATGCGGAAACTCTGGTAATGCTGGCACAGTTATTTCATACACTCTCGGTTGAAGGAGTAATCTTGCACCTCAACAGTTTGGGGTGTGAGGCTTGTCGCCCGGCTTTCCGGGACCAGCTTAAGAGTTTTCTGCTTGACCGGCAGACGTCACTTTGCAGTGATTGTCAACGCCGGATTCAGGAGAACCCGCTGCGGGCTTTAGATTGTAAAAATCCGGCCTGTCGTGAGGCGGTTGTCGGGGCACCGCAGATCAATGAGTCTTTATGCGATGATTGCCGAGATCATTTTTCCGGTCTCTGCGGTCTGCTTGATGATGCGGGACTGGATTATCAGGTGAATTCTCAACTGGTGCGGGGTCTGGATTATTACACACGCACTACTTTTGAGTTTCTCGCTGGAGATCTCGGGGCTCAGAATGCAGTGGCCGCTGGCGGGCGTTATGACCGTCTGGTGGAAGAGCTCGGCGGAAAACCGACTCCAGCCTTTGGTTTTGCCATCGGCTTTGAGCGTTTGATGATGCTTGCCGGGGATAAACTTGCTCCTTTATCGTCACCCTTTGCGGCTCTGGTGCCTCTGGGCGAAGCGGCGTTGCGCCGGCTTTTCCCGATTCATGTGAACCTTAACCGCGATGCCCAGGTGACGACATTGAGTTTTCAGCAGAAAAGTCTCAAGAGTCAGCTCAAAAAAGCCGATAAGGATGGCGTTATGTACGCTCTTATTGTCGGTCCGGATGAGCTTTCACAAGAGATTGCAATCTGCCGGAATATGCGAACTAAAGAGCAGACTCAGCTTCCTTTGCGTAATTTAGAGGAGGCTCTGCAGGAGCTTTACCATGAGTGTTGATGCAATTGATCCGGGTGCGGTTGGTCAGGTAGCCGGAACCGTAAAAAAATCGTCGCTGGAATCGACGAATATTAAAGGTGAGTTCGGGAAACTTCTGGAACAGGAGTTGAACCGGGCCGCAGATGAAACCGAAAAAAGCAGTTCGGTTCAGCCGGGATTTGCAAGTTTTCCGGTTTATGAAATTACCGCCCTTGATGAATTGCCGGAAGCTTCCGATTTGCGGGAAAAAGGGATTCGGGATACCGAGCAGTTGATTGATATCCTCGAAAGTTATCGCCAGAATCTCGACCGTGATCGCCTTGATCCGGTAAAAATGAAAGAGACGGTTCAGGTTTTAGATCAGGTTTCAAAGGATATGCTGGAGTACATTGGTGAAGTTGAACATGGTGAACTCTCTGATCTGATGGAAGAGTCTCTGGTTATGGCCCGGGTCGAAGTCGAAAAATTCACCCGAGGTGACTATTCGTAAACTTTTTTAG
>JAOZKP010000198.1 GCA_029935295.1 bacterium
ACATGCACTGGAACCAGATCGTAGTTAATTGGAATCCATTTCTTTCGGGTCTGGAGAATATGCAGCAGAGCCGAAGAGTCTTTGCCGCCGGAAAGGGCCACCAGCAGGGTGTCACCGTCAGCTGTCATCTGATAATCTGCCAGAGCCCGCCCGAGACAACGCTTAACCCGTCCAAGCACCCCTTTACGCCGTTCACGCGTCATTGTCTGTTATAAACCTTAGATCTACTCATGAAAAATTCAGAATGGTTAAGTAAAATTTTCAGTTCTTGGCCACGGCAACCGCTGCCAGATATTCACGATACTCTTTTTCAAGATAGTCAGAACCGGCACTATGCGTAATAAAGTCCCAGGGCAAAGACTTTTCACAAGAAAGTGCAGCAAAATCCTGACAATTTTCAGCAACAATTTTTTTCATACAGCGGCCATGTTCACCAAAAGCATTCGCCAGGGAAATCAATTCAGGTGCCAAATCAACCCCGCCGCGACTCAAAAGTGACTGCCAGGCGGCACTTACCGGGCTCTCCATTTCAACATTAACCCCGCCGATCCGCAAAAGTTCCTTCAACAGATACTTCTGCTTTCGTTTCAAATCTTTAACCGAAGCAAATAGGGCCCACTGCATCGGTGTCTGCGGTTTCGGCACAAAAGGATTAATACTGACGCTTAAAGCAACATTAAGCTGCTTTACATTACGATTATCAAGCATTATCTGGCGAATCTCTTTAACCAGATCAACAATTGCAACCAGATCAATTTCACGCTCACCCGGCAATCCAATCAGAAAATAGAGCTTCAAACGACCGATCCCAGCCTGAGCGATCCGGGCCGCCTGCTTTAAAATAACCTCCCGTGAAAGTCTTTTACGCAGCGCCCGGCGCAGATGTTCAGAACCGGCCTCCGGAGCGATGGTAATTGATTTCACGCCACCTGCAAGCATAAGGCTCAACAGATCATCATCGATTGCATCAATGCGTATAGATGAGAAACTGAATGAGAGCCCTTCGCCAACCAGCCAGTGACAAAGTGACTTAAGTTCAGGATAGTCGCCCAGAGCCGAACCCACCAGGCCGACCCGCTCAAACCCAAATTCATAAATTCCAGCCGTTATCGCTTTTTTGACAACATCTAAAGATCGGTTGCGAAAAGGCCGATAGACAAAACCGGCGGCGCAAAAACGACAGCCCCGGGGACAACCACGATTAACTTCAACCAGCAGAGTATCACTGAAAATCTCATCTCCGGCCGGGGCCACGAATGTCCGGGGCACAAAGCTGTCAACTGCGGCCCGTGGCAAAGAAAAATTGTTTTGGGGAAATTGGCTAGAATCAAAATCAGAAGAGATAAAACCGGGAACCTTGCGTAACTGCAGCAATAAGTCGTCACGATTCAAGTTTTGCCCGGCGAGCAAAGTTTCAGTAAAAACCGGAATCTGCGACTCCCCTTCACCCAGAAGAAAACCATCAACCAGAGGAAATAGCGGCAACGGATTGATAAAAGTCGTCACCCCGCCCACCAGAACCAGAGGGTCCTGCGCCGATCGATCTTTTGCCAACGGTTCAAGACCCGCCCGTCGCAGCAGAGTCACCAAGTTTACGTAATCCTGTTCAAATGATACCGAAAAAAGAATCACCCGGGCTTCGACAACCGGCCGGCAACTCTCATGGGTCAACAGAGATCCAGAAAATTCTGACTTGGCAGTGCCCTCGAGATAAAAACGTTCAGCCACAACCCGGGGCTCTTGATTCAAAAGATGGTAGATTGTCTGAAAACCAAGGTTACTCATTGCCAACGCGTAACTGTTGGGATATCCAAAAGCAATCGGAAAACGCCCGCCCCAATCCTTATGGCAGGCCCCTTTTTCCAGACTTAATTTACTCTCTCTTCGCAAATTTGAACCTTTTTATCGTTTTTACAACGCCATCAATCATCAGGTTCCGACAACAGCAATGGTTCAACTCTCGCCCAGAGCTCTTCACGACCTTTTTTCAAGTGGGCTGAAACCGGCAGAAGCTCACCGACAAACTCTTCATCTTCAAGCATAGACTTCTGCCAAAGACGAATTTTTTTGGCCCGGGCCTGTGGTTTCAACTTGTCGATTTTAGTTAACACCGGGAAAAACGGCAAACCGGCATCACCCAACCAGCTCATCAATTTAACCTCTTCCGACCCCGCCTCGCGGCGCAAATCCATCAACAGCAGCAGGGCTCTGATATCTTCATGGTTCTCCAGGTAGTTATGCACCATCGGTCCCCACTGGCCTTTGGTCTGACGATCGACAGCAGCATAGCCGTAACCGGGCAGATCGACCAGATAAAAGGCATCATTAACCAAAAAGAAGTTGAGCAAGCGCGTATGTCCCGGCTTGCCGCTGGTGCGAGCCAGAGAGCGGCGCCCTAAAAGATAGTTAATTAAGGTTGATTTGCCAACATTCGAACGCCCGGCAACCGCCAGATGCGGCCGCCCGTCAAACGGCGCCTGCGAGAACTCAGCTGCACTTTTTATAAATTCTACAGTTTTAATTTTCATAATTTTATCTGACCCAAAAGTTTAAAAAATCATTGCCAAGTAACTCATTTTTGTGCTAGCTAATCTGCCCGTTTACAAAAAGTTTTATAACAAAATATCATATATCAGGATTTCACACTATGCATTACGAAGGCAATATTATTCGCCCGCCAAGTGAGGCCCGGAGCATTATTCTACAGGTTACTGTCGGCTGCTCCCACAACCGCTGCACCTTCTGCCCCACCTACAACGGAGTGCGTTTCCAAATTAAGGATGAGGCACTGCTCTCGGCCGATATCCGTTATGCAGCCCAGGCTTTTCCCACTGCCAGACGGCTCTTTATCACGGACGGAGATGCCCTGGTTATACCTTTCAAACGACTCTATCCGCTTTTTCAAGAGATCAACGAACAACTGCCGCGTTTGACCCGGATCGGCATCTACGCTTCAGCAAAATCTCTGCGCCGGCGCAGCCTGGAAGAGTTAAAAATGCTGCGTGAGCTGAAATTGGGAATTATCTACTACGGGCTGGAGAGCGGCGATGATGAAACCTTGAAAGCGATTGATAAAGGCACCACGGGGGCCGAATCAATCGAACTCTGCAAAAAAGTTAAAGAGTCGGGCATCAGACTTTCAACCACGGTCATGATCGGCATTGCCGGCCCGGAACGCTCGCTCATCCATGCCCGGCGCACCGGCGAGGTTTTAACCGCAATCGACCCCAACTATGTCGGCGCCCTGGTAACCATGATTGCCCCCGGCACCAAACTTGATGAAGCTCAGCGACGCGGCGAATTTTCACTTCCCGACCAGCGTGGACTTTTGCTCGAGCTCAAAGAGATGATCACCTGGACCCGTTTAAGCAAAGGCATGTTTATGGCCAATCACGCTTCAAACTACCTGCCAATAAAAATTCATTCACCGGCCCAACGTGAAGCTGCACTTACAATGATTGACGCCGCCTTAAACGGTGAAGTCCAACTCCGGGAAGAGTGGATGCGCGGTTTATAGACCGTTCAGAGTAAATTAATATAAAACCAGACGTTGACCCGGCTGTAAAATGGTTTTAGCGTGAAGATTATTCCAGCGTTCAAGATCAGCAACACTGACCTGATAGCGGCGGGATATACGCCAGAGATTATCACCTTTACGTAAAGTTACAACCCGTTTTTTCTTCGCTGCAGATTGAGTTCCCTTTTTAGTTACGCGACTCTTCTTTTTTTCAATCCGGGTCGTTTTTCTTAGTTTTAACACCTGGCCGGGTTTGATTGCTGATGAGTGCCCCATACCGTTCCAGCGTTGAATATCGGCAACCCGCAAATTGTGACGCCGCGCAATCTTCCACAAACTGTCACCCCGCCGCACACGATAACTTCTCCGCTGCGATGAACGTTTTTTTGGGTTATAGCTCAGTTTGGCAAAACTTCCAGAACTATATATCTGCCGATCAAAAACAACGGCTCCCCGGCCCCCGACCCGGACCGGAATCAACAAATCCCGCCCGGCTCTGATGCGGCTGCTGTGCAGACCGTTAAGATCTTTAATCTGCTGAATCCCGGTATGATAACAACGGGCAATAGTCGAGAGAGTATCGCCCTGGCGAATGCGATGTTTGCGGAAAGTTACCCTTTTTGCCGGCGGCAGATCAGCCAGAGCATTCTGGCAGCGTTCTCCGGTGCCAAGCGGCACCCTGACTTTATAATTTTTCACTCGCGGCGGTGTACACCAGCAATTGAGTTCGGGGTTTAATTTACGAATATCTGCTGCCCGGCTACCGGAAGCCCAAGCCAGAGCATCCAGATCGGTCGCATCCGCGACTTCAACAAGATCGTAAGTAAAAGGTGCTTCATACTCAATATCGACAAAGCCGTACTTTTCCGGCTCTTTGGCAATCATGATTGCCGCCAGGAGCCGGGGGATATATTCCCGGGTCTCCCGTTTCAGATAACGATAATTGGCCATCTGCCAAAAGTCATCTGTCTTATGCCGGCGCATGGCCCGCTGGATTTTACCCTCGCCGGCGTTATAAGCTGCTGCCGCCAAATACCATGAATCAAACATCTCATAAAGATCTCCGAGATAAGCCACAGCTGCATAAGTCGCTTTCACCGGATCACGACGCTCATCGACCCAGGAATTGATTTTCAAACCATAACGGCGGCCGGTTGAACTGATAAACTGCCAGGGGCCGCAAGCCCGGGCCCGGGAATAGGCATGAGTCGTAAAACCACTCTCAATCAGAACCATGTAAGCAAGCTCTTCCGGAATATCGTTCTCCCGCAGAATTTTACGCATCATCGGCAGATAACGATGTGAACGTGCCAGGGAACGATGCATAAACCGATTCTGCACGGTACTGTAATAAGAGATAAAATGGCTGACTTTAGCATTCATTACCAACGGGAAATGATACCGCGCCCCGGTTTTAGCCTGAATTTCAATTTCAACATCATCCTCGGTTGGCGGCAGAACTCCGGCCGGCGATGCCCCCATCTCCTCGAGATAATCAAGCAATACCGTCAGGGTTGAATCGGTATCCGCACTCCCGGAATTAATCTCTGAAAGCCAGACATTATCCTCCATGCCTCGATTTAAATTATCCGCAGGGCAACTGCAGACAATTTGCGGCATTGCCGACTCTATCGATGGATTGACATTACTGACATCGGCCAATTGGGATTTACTGCTGCTGCAGGAAAAACTGAAAAGTAAAAGGAAGAGAAACAGGCAAAACAGAGGCAATTGCCGCTGGAAACGGTATGCTGGAAAAGGTGCTGAATTAATAATAGTAATCATCGGAGCCTTATAGCAAATTTCAATAAGGTCTGGCAACCATCAATTTAGCCGACTTTCAAGAGATAAAAAAAGCCGGTTATCTTTAGATTCAAAGATAACCGGCTTTTCAA